>CAITYE010000561.1 GCA_903896535.1 uncultured Paracraurococcus sp. | reverse complement strand
TCCGTCTCCACCCAGGCGGCGTCCACCCCGTCGAGCGAGGTGCCGCTCATCAGCCCGATCGTTCTCAGCATCGTGCCCCCGTGCTAACCCCGCCGCCCGAATTCCAGGGTCCAGGACCAAGCTTACCCATGAGCGCCGAACAGAGCGACTTCCTGCGCGCGGCGCAGGAGCGCGGCTTCCTCCACCAGGTGACCGATGCGGCCGCGCTCGATGCGCGGCTGCGGGCGGGGCCGGTCGCCGGCTATATCGGCTTCGACTGCACCGCCGACAGCCTGCATGTCGGCAGCCTGATGCAGATCATGCTGCTGCGGCTGATGCAGCGCACCGGCCACAAGCCGGTGGTGCTGATGGGCGGCGGCACGACCAAGGTGGGCGATCCCTCCTTCCGCGACGAGGCGCGGCCGCTGCTGGATGATGCCGCGATCGAGCGCAACAAGGCCGGCATCCGCAAGGTGTTCGACGCCTTCCTGACCTTCGGCGGCGGCGCGACGGACGCCATCATGCTGGACAACGCGGAATGGCTGGATGAGCTGCGCTACATCCCCTTCCTGCGCGAGGTGGGGCGGCATTTCAGCGTCAACCGCATGCTGACCATGGATAGCGTGAAGCTGCGGCTGGACCGCGAGCAGAACCTCACCTTCCTCGAATTCAACTACATGCTGCTGCAGAGCTACGATTTTTCGGAATTGCAGCGGCGCTACGGCGTGGCGCTGCAGATGGGCGGCTCCGACCAATGGGGCAATATCGTCATGGGCGTCGAGCTGTGCCGGCGGATGAACGGCGCCGAGGCCTTCGGGATGACGACGCCGCTGCTGACCACGGCGTCCGGCGCCAAGATGGGCAAGACGGCGGCCGGCGCGGTGTGGCTGAGTGCGGAGAAGCTGAGCCCCTACGAGTACTGGCAGTTCTGGCGCAACACCGAGGATGCCGATGTCGGCCGCTTCCTCGGCCTGTTCACGGAACTGCCGATGGCGGAGGTGCGGCGCCTCGGCGCGCTGGCCGGGGCCGAGATCAACGAGGCGAAGAAGGTGTTGGCGACCGAGGCGACGCGGCTGCTGCACGGCGCGGAGGCCGCGGCGACAGCGGCCGAGACCGCGCGCCGGGCTTTTGAGGAGGGCGAGGCGGCCGAGAGCCTGCCGAGCCTCACCCACGCCTTGCCGGCGGCCATCGCCGACCTGCTGCTGGCCGCCGATTTCGTGAAGTCGAAGGGCGAGGCGCGGCGGCTGGCGCAACAGAACGGCATCCGCCTGAACGATGCGCCCGTCACCGATGCGCTGGCCGAAGTGACCAGCGCCGATCTCCGCGACGGCGCTGCCAAGCTCAGCCTCGGCCGCAAGCGCCACCTGCTGGTCCGCGCCGCCTGAGGGCACACAAAAACAACGGCGCAAAGCGCCGAGGCGCCGGATGGCGCCCGCGGCCGGTGCCGCGCAGCCGTCGCGGCCAACGCCGCGCAGCGCAGGAAACCGGAGGTTTCCGCCCGGCGATTGAGGGCGAGAAAAAGCTGATACCGACGGTCAAAGGAGTCGACCGTTGGTAGGAGAACTCACAAAACCCTACTGCCCAAGCTTGAACAGCCCCCGCAGCGCGCCCGGCGTCAGCGCCGCCAACGGGTTCACGCTGACGGCCGGGTCCGCGAACGGCCCCTGCATCCGCCAGCTGGCGGCGAACACGCCGCCGCCCTTCTCCGGGCTGAACAGCTTGCCCAGCACCGGCACATGCCCAAGCAGCGAGTTCAGCAGATAGGAGGGCACGATGGTGCCTTCGAGGTCGAGCCGCTGCTGCTTGCGCCAGATCGTCCCCTGCGCGGTGAAGCCGAGCGAGGCGGAAAACGCCCGCGCCTCGTTCAGCCGCAGCGCCTCCGGCGTCAGCGCAAAGGGCGCGATCAGCTTCCGCAGGCCAAGCGCGCGGCCCGCGCCGATCGCCTCCGGGATGCCGTAGACCGACACCACCTGCAGCAGCTTGGCCGCCGCCGGCGCGTCGCGCAGCACGAAGTCGTCGAGCTCAGCGGTCCCGGCGAGCGGCGCCCCCGGCCGGGTCTCGGCATAGCGGGCCTCGACCGAGAGACGGCCGCCGCCGATCGCGCGGGTGATATCGAAGGCATCGAGCAAGCCGCCGGCATCGGCGGCGCGGAGCGCCAGGTGCCGCGCCGCGCCATCGGGGCGCAGGTGCAAGGTAAAGGCGCCCTGCCCGCTGGCGCCGGTATGGCCCTGCAATTCGGCCTGCCGCAGCAGCCCATCGGCATCCGTCGCGGCGGTGCCGACAACGCCATGCAGGTCCCGCCCGGGGCCAAGGATCAGTCGGTCGAAGCGCAGGCTGGCGGTGAGCGGCGGCTGGCGGGTCTCAGGCGCCGCCTCCCGGGCGCGCCGCGCCGCTTCCTCCAACATGGGACTGAGATCGAGGGCCGCGCCATGCAGGTCCAGCCGCCAGGGGCCGCCAGCGGCCTCCGGGGCGGCCAGCGTGCCCGTGAAGCGTCCTGCGGCGAAGCGCCCATCGGTGATCGCCGCGGCCGTCAGTTGGCCATCGGCGCCAAAGCGGGCGGCGCCGCGCAGCGACAGCCCCGGCGCCTCCAGCCGGATGCCCTCGGCCGCGCGCAGGCTCTCACCCTGCATGCGCAACAGCGCCTCGCCACTCGCCGCCACGCCCGGCGGCTTGTGCCAGCCCAGCCCGGCGTCTCCGAAGCCGGCCTCACGCAGATCGGCCTTCACCCGCACCTCGGCACCGCCATCGCGCCGCTTCTCCAGCCGGGCATCGACGCCGACCGCGCCGGTGAGCGCCTCGCCCGGCGCGATCCCGAAGGCGGCGAGGCGGGGCGTCTCCAGCCGCCCGACCAGGCTCGCCCGTTCCATGACCTGCGCCGGCGGGCCGGCGCGGAAATCCATCTCGGTGGCCAGCCGCACCGGCGCGCCCAGGAAGACCGCCTGCCCATTGGCCTTCAGCCCCTCGGTGCTGACCGAGACATCGACATTGGCGCGGTCCAGATCCTGGCCGGCGAGGGCGCCGAGCAGCCGGGCGCCGGTCACCTTGGTGGTGCCGCGCACCAGCAGCTGGTCCATCGACAGGTCGTTCCACAGCGGGAAGCCAATGGTCAGGGTCCCATCGACCTGTCCGGCCGCCGGCCGCAGGTCCAGCGGCCGCTTTTCGAATAGCTTGAGGCGCGGATGGCGAAGCAGCGCCACCGCTTCGGTAAGCGGCCCGGTCATGCGGCCGCGCAGCTCGATATTCCCGGGCCGGATGTGAAAATTGTACAGCCGGACCGTCCCTTCCGGGACCGCCAGGCCGCTCGGCGCCCCGTCCGCGCCGAGTTGCCGTCCGCCGCGGCCGCGCACCACGATCTCCCGCAAGTGGAACTCGGCATCGCCGGCGACGCCGGTGATCGGGGGGATCGGCCGCAGCCAATGGACGGAGCCGTTCTCGAAGGCGGCGGTGCCGGACAGGCCGGTCACTTCGAAGGCATCAAGGCTTTCGGGCAGGCTCGCGCTGGCCTGCCAGCGACCATGGCGCAGCACGCCGCTGGTGATGTTCTCCAGCACCCAGTCGCGGGCGGTGCCGTCCACCAGGCCGGGCGGCCAGTATTGCGCGACGTCGAGCACATTCGCCTGGTCCAGCCGCGCGGTCGCGGCGATCTGCCAGCGCCCGCCGCGCCGCTCGGCGTTCGCCTCCGCCATCAGCTGCGGGGCCGGGCCGCCGCTGGCCAGCGGCGGCGGCAGGAGCAGGGCGAGCTTCTCGATCCGCAGCCGATCGGCATCGAAGCGGGCGGCGAGGTCGAGGCGCGCCGCACGCACGCGGTTTTCCTTGTCGATGGCGATGACGAGGTCCTGCCCGGCCAGGCTGAGGGCGCTGTCGCCGACCACCACCCGGTCGAGGCCCGGCGGCATGGTGAGGCCGAGCGTCATCCGCACCGGCCCGAGGCTGCCGCCGGCCAGCGCGGCCAGCGCCCGGGGCCGCAGGCCGGGATACAGATCGGCCGGCCAGAAGGCCGGCAGATCCGTGAGGGGGAAGGCTTCGGCGGTGGCTTCGCCCTGGGCCTGCCAGCCGCCATTGGCCTGCCGTTCCCCCTGCATCTGCGCCACCAGCACCGGGCCCGGCCGCCCCTCCGGCCCGGGCAGGCGCAAGCGCGCGGAACGGATCGAGACATGGCGCTCGCTGCCCTCGAGCGTTGCCTCGAAGCCCTGGATGCGCAGCCGGGCCGGCGGCCGGGCGGGATCGGCCAGGCCAAAGGCGAGGCTGCCTGGGCCGCTGGCCAAGGTCGCGCTGAGGTGCACCGGCTTGAGGGCCGCATCGAAGCTGGCGGCGGCGCTTAACGCCACTTCCGCATCGAGCACGCCGAGCGGGGCCAGCCCCGGCCAAATCCGGGCGAGCGCCGCCGGGCGCAGCGCCGGCAGGCGCATGCGGCCGGTCAGCGCCAGGGGCGTGCCGCCGGCCGTCCCGGCCAGCTCGACCGGCACGCTGACCGTCCCGGCGTGGAATACCGCCCGCCCGGTCGCCGAAAGCCCGCCGGCCAAAGTGCGGCGCAGCTCGATCTCCGGCTCCAGCGCCGCCCATTCGCGCCCGCTCGCCGGATCGGTGAGCACCGCCTCGCCACCACGGATGCTGATCCGCCGCAGCGCGGCAAGGCGGCCACCGTCATGCGCCGGGTGCAGCAGCACGGCCAGCACGGCCAGCGGGTCGCTGCCCGTCTCCGCCGCCGCCGCCGCCGCCCCGAGCGGCCCCAGGGCGATGCGGCCATCCGGGCCCAGCACCGCGCGCAGCCGCGGCCGGTGCAGCGTCATCGCCGCCGGGCTTAGGCGCCCGCGCAGCAAGGCCGGGACCGAGAGGGCGATCTCCGCCGCCGGCACCTCCAACTCACTGCCTTGTGTTCCCGCGGTGATGCGGACATCGCTGAGCCGGAGATCGAGTGGCGCGCCGAAGCCGCGATGGAAACCCTGCCAGCCGAGGGCGGCGGCGCCGACCCGGAGCTGCAGCCCTGGTGCGGCGTCCGCGGCGCGCTCTTCCATGATCCGGGCCAGCAGCGGCAAGGGCAGCGGGTGCTGCGCCAGCCGCCAGGCAAGGCCGCCGAGCCCGACGAGCAGGACCAGCGCCAGCAGCCCCAGGGCGCGCCGGACGCGCCGCCGCCCCGGCCGTGGCGCTTGACGGGCGGCGCCGCTCACCCCTTCCCTCCCGCATGTCCGCGCCGCTTCCCGGCCCGGCGGCGCTGCCCCTCCCTTACGACCAGGCCGCCGCCGAACGCCTTCTCGAACGTTTTGCCGAGCGTGGTTCCGCGGCGGCGGCGGCCGCCGCCAGCCCGGCGGGGGCGGCGCTGCTCGCCGCCCTTGGCGGGCATAGCGGCTATCTCGCCGATCTGGCGGTGCGCGAGGCCCCGACCCTGTTGCGCTGCCTGGCCGAGGGCCCGGATGTCGCCCTCACCCTGGCCTACGAGCCCTTGCAGCGCTGCGATCCGATGGCCCCGCGCGACGCCATCGCCGCCCTGCTGCGGCAGGCGAAGCGGCAGGTGGCGCTGGTGACCGCGATCGCCGATCTCAGCGGCGTCTGGTCGCTCGATCGCATCACCGGCGCGCTGTCCGAGCTGGCCGAGGCGACGATCGATCTGGCCTGCGCGCATCTGCTGCTGGCGGCGGCCGAGCGGGGGGCGCTGCGGATCGCCCGGCCGAACCGGCCGGATCCCCGCGCGGTCTGCAAGGGCAGCGGGCTGATCGTGCTGGGCATGGGCAAGCTGGGCGCGCGGGAGCTGAACTATTCCTCCGACATCGACCTGCTCGTGCTCTACGACCCGGTGGTGGCGACGATCGACCCGGACCGGGCGGCGGCGACCTATGTGCGGCTGACGCGCGATCTGGTGCGGTTGCTGGAGGAGCGCACTGCCGATGGCTATGTCTTCCGCACCGATCTGCGGCTGCGCCCGGATGCGGCGGCGACCGCGCTCGCCGTCTCGGTCAATGCCGCGCTGTCGTACTACGAGAGCATGGGGCAGAATTGGGAAAGGGCGGCGATGATCAAGGCCCGCCCGGTCGGCGGCGACCGCACGCTGGGCGAGCAATTCCTGCGCGAGCTGCGGCCCTTCATCTGGCGCCGGCACCTGGATTTCGCGGCGATCGCTGATATCCATTCGATCAAGCGGCAGATCCACGCGCATAAGGGCACCAAGGGCGCGGCGGCGGTGATCGGGCTGGCCGGGCATGATGTGAAGCTCGGGCGCGGCGGTATCCGCGAGATCGAGTTCACCGTACAGGTGCTGCAACTGATCTGGGGTGGGCGCGAGCCGGCCTTGCGCGATTCCACCACGCTCGGCGCCCTGGCGGCGCTGGCCGTGGCCGGCAAGCTGGACCGGCGGGCGGCGGTGGACCTCGCCGATGCCTATGTTTTCCTCCGTACCCTTGAGCATCGGTTGCAGATGCTGGCCGACCGCCAGACCCATCGCCTGCCGGAGGATAGCGCCGGGCTCGCCCGCGTGGCGAGTTTCATGGGTCTGGCTTCGACCGAGGCCTTCGCCGATGTTTTCATGGCCCATCTGGCGCGGGTCGAGAAGCATTACGGCAGCTTCTTCGAGAGCGCGCCGGGGCTTTCGGCCGAGGGGCTTTCGGGCGATGGCGATCTGGTCTTCACCGGCGTCGAGGACGACCCGGCGACACTGGCGACGCTGGGCCGGATCGGCTTCCGCGACCCGCCGAGTATTGCTGCCATGGTGCGCGGCTGGCACCACGGTCGGCCACGGGCGACCCGCAGCGAACGGGCGCGGGAGTTGTTGACCGCGCTGATGCCTTCCCTGCTCGCGGCCTTTGGCCGGCAGGCGGAACCCGACCAGGCGCTGCGCCGCTTCGATGCCCTGCTCGGTGGGCTGTCGGCCGGCGTGCAGTTCCTGAGCCTGCTGCATCGCAACGCGCAGGCGCTGGAACGGATCGCTTTCATCCTCGGCACGGCGCCGCAGCTTGGCGAGCATCTGGCCCGCCACCCGGCGGTGCTCGATGGGCTGATGGGCAGCCAGGTGACGTCGGAGGCGACCGATCCGCTGGCCGGATTGCCCGCTTTGGTGCGCGATGCGCGGCATCTGGAGGAGGCTCTGGAGGTGACGCGACGACTGGTCGCGGCGCGCAAATTCCAGATCGACGTCGCGGCGCTGGAAGGCGGGCTGGATGTCGATAGCGCCGGTGCGTTGCGGGCCGACCTTGCCGATACCGCCATTGCCGCGCTGCTGCCGCGGGTCACGGCCGATTTCGCCGAACGCCATGGCCGGATTGCCGGCGGAGCCATGGCGGTGCTCGCGCTGGGCAAGCTCGGCGGGCGGGAGATGCTGCCGGCCTCTGATCTCGATCTGGTCATGCTCTATGACCACCCGCCGGAGGCGGAGGCGAGCCAGGGCGGGCGGCGATCCCTGGCGCCGTCCGAGTATTATGTGCGGCTGGCGCATCAGCTGGTGGCGGCGCTGATCTCCCACGGCGCGGAGCGGCGGCTTTGGGATATCGACATGCGGCTGCGCCCGTCCGGCAGCAAGGGGCCGGTTGCGGTCAACCTCAGCGGCTTTGAGAAATACCACCTGGAGGATGCCTGGACCTGGGAGCGCATGGCGCTGACCCGCGCGCGGCCGGTGGCCGGGCCGCCGGTCCTGAAGCGCCGCGTGCAGGCGGTGCTGCGCGCGGTGCTGACGCGGCCGCCGGTGGCGGCCGTGCTGGCCGATGCCACGGCGATGCGCCGGCGCCTGTTGCGGGAACTGCCGGCCGAGGGGCCGTGGGACGTCAAGGCCATGCCCGGCGGGCTGATGGAGGTGGAGTTCATCGCCCAGGCGTTGCAACTGCATCACGGCGCGGCGCGGCCCGAGGTGCTGGCGGTGACCACGCGGGTGGCGCTGGCGCGGCTGGCCAAGGCGGGCGCGCTGCCGGCGGCGGAAGCGGCGCTGCTGACCCGCGCCGATCGCCTGTGGCGGACCATCCTTGGCATGCTGCGCCTGACCGTCGGGCGGGCGCCGGAGGAGATGCTGACCGGGCCGGCGGCGGCCGCGCTGCTGCGGGCCGTGGCGCCCTGCTGCGACCCGGCGCCGGTTGACCTGGCGGCGCTGCGCGCACAGATGGCCGAGGTGGCAGCCGGGGTGCGCGCGATCTTCGAGCGGCGGATCGGCAGCCTGACAGGGGATGCGGGATGAGCGAGATGGTCGAGGGCGCCAAGGCGCCGGCTTTCAGCCTGCCGGCGAGCGGCGGGCGGGTGGTCAGTTCCGAGGCGTTAAAGGGCAAGCCCTATCTGCTGTATTTCTACCCGAAGGCGGATACGCCCGGCTGCACCAAGCAGGCCTGCGGCATCCAGGAAGCCCTGCCCGCACTGGGCAAGCTTGGCCTGACGGTGATCGGGATCAGCCCCGACCCGCTGCCGCCGATCGAGAAATTCGCCAAGAAATACGGGCTGGATTTCCCCCTGGCCTCAGACGCCGAACACGCGCTGGCCGAGCAGTGCGGCACCTGGGTGGAGAAGTCCATGTACGGCAAGAAGTACATGGGGATGGAGCGCAGCAGCTTCCTGATCGGCGCCGATGGCAAGGTGGCCAAGGTCTGGCGCAAGGTGAAGCCGGAAGCCCATGCCGCCGAGGTGCTGGCGGCGGCCAAGGCGCTGTAGAGCAATCGTTGTTCACGGGAAAAACCTGGTCGCGTGACGACGCGCTGAACACGTCGCGTGACGACGCGCTGAACACGCCGCGTGACGACGCGCTGAACAGAATGCTCGGCAATGCCGCCGCAACGCATGCTGCTCTAGAGCGCGATGCGTTGAGGCGGAATCGCCGAAGGCGCTGAATCGCGCGATCCAACACATGCTAGAGCGGGCTGCGTGAACGTATGTGAACGCAGCATGCTCTAAGGGTTCCGCGGCGCTGTGACGGCGCCGCCGACCGCGCCCACCCCAGCGCCGATCAGCGCGCCAGCCCCGGCGTTGCCGGAGAACGAGCCGATCGCGGCCCCGGCCCCGGCGCCCATCAGCCCGCCGGTCACGGCGCGCCCGCCGGGGGTCTGGCCACAGCCGGCAAGCATCAACAGGGCGATGGCGGCAAGGATGCGGCGCGGCATCGGATTCCTCCTTCGGACAGCCTCGCTTGCATATGGCTCGGCCGGCCTGCCGCCGCGGTCACGGTTGCAGGAGCGGCGCAGCCGCCGGCGCGGCGATCCTCAGCCGAGCGGCACCGCGCCCTCCGGAGTACGCGGGTGGCAGATCAGCGTGACGCGCGCCTTATCCGCCTCCTCCGTCCCCGATGGCGGCAGCGGGGCGGAGACGATCCGGCTTTCCGGCGCCGCGGCGGGATACAGGGCGCGCATGCGCACATAGCGCGCGGCGGTAAGGTTGCGCAGGACGCTCGCCCCCGCCCCCTCCTGCCCGGCATGGCAGTCTTCGAAGGTCAGCGCGCCGAACGGCGCCACGGGGTAGAGCGCGGCGCGCGAGTCCGGATCGGCGGCATCAAGCTTCGACGGCCGCTCCACCACCCAGGCGGCGGTCGAGCCGTCGATCGGCGTCCGTTCCCCGGCCTTGCCGGTATGGGGCGCGCAGCGCAGGCGCAGCCCTTCTTGCGTCTCCAGGTTGACGATCAGCGCCCCGATCGCCCCGCCCGCCGTCCAAAGAAAGCAGCGGAGGCGATCCCCAGGGCGGATGACGAAGTGGGGAAATTCTAACGGCGGCACGATGCGGCCGCGTTCCCACCACTGGAACCAGGCGACGTAGCGCGGCGGCTGTGCGACGCCCCGGGCTGGGATGACCTGCATGACGCCGCATTGCGGCAGCGACCGGCTGCGGCGGAACAGCCCATCGAAGCCGAGCCAGACGGAGGTGCGGCACTCCTCCTCGCCCGCCGCCGCCGGGTCCATCGCCGTCGCGCGCCAGGTGCCGGTGATCCAGGTGAAGCGCTGGCCGCGATTGGCCAGCAGTACCGCGCCCGACCAGTTATTGCTGCCCATCAGCGCGCCCGGCCCGCCGCCGGCGGCGGCGTTGCAGTTGCTGGCGAAATGCCGGCTGTCGCCGGAGGTCATGTCGATCTGCCAGTCCGGCGGCTGATCGCCGGCGGCGCTGGGCCGCGGCGGCACC
>CAITYE010000560.1 GCA_903896535.1 uncultured Paracraurococcus sp. | reverse complement strand
GGTTGCGCGGCACTGGCCGCGACGGTTGCGCGGCACTGGCCGCGACGGTTGCGCGGCACTGGCCGCGACGGTTGCGCGGCACTGGCCGCGACGGCTGCGCGGCACTGGCCGCGGCGCCCATTCGGGCGCTCGGCGCGAGGCAAAGCCTCGTGCCGCTGGCATATACCTGCCGGATCATGCGGCACGCCTCGCCGCCGCGCGCCTGGAAGCGCGGCTGGGCCTTGGGCGCCTGCCTTGCGGCCAAGGTACTACTTCAGGCTGAGCCGCACCGTGTCGCCGGCCACGATCTCACAGACCCAGTCGCCGCGCCGCAGGCGTGGGTCACCGGCGCGGGTTGCCTCGCGATAGATCCAGTTGCGGCATTCCTGCATGCTGACGAAGCGCGGGCGGACCAGCTTCGTCGCGCGGTCCTCGCGGTCCGGAAAATAGACGGCGTTGACCGCTTCCCAGGGGGCGGGCCGATCGGGGAAGGCGTGGTGCGCCAGAACCTGCCGCGGATCACCGAACATCCACCAGCCGGTGAAGACGGCGCAAAAGGCGATGACCGCGGCAACCATATGCTGACTCCAGCCGGTTGCTGGCTGCGGGCCCATCGCCGGGCACTCCTTTATCCGTTGGCGACAAAACTGTATACAACAGCGCGTTCGTCAGGTGAAGAGGGCATGCGATCAGCGCTGCGTGAACGGGGTTGATCCGCCCGCGCGGCAGAGCCGCCGCAGGGGGAAGTCGCGCGCCGGAGCAATGCCCGCCGCGGTTGGCAATCAACGCACCTGGCGGTGATGGTGGTTCCTGACAGTGGGCCTTCCTGACCCGATGCTGCGCGCGGAGCGCGCCTTGCGCCACCGCTGTCCTTGCAGCGGCGCAAGGCAGGGCGGCGTGGTCTATTCGGCGGCCTTCGCCGGCGCAGCAGGGGTGAGGTTGGTGGCCAGCTGGGTCTTGACCAGTTCGGCGAAGCGGCCGCCGAGTTGCACCAACTGCGCGAAGGTGCCGCGCTCAGCGATCGCGCCGGATTCAAAGACCAGGATTTCGTCGGCATCGCGCACGGTGGAGAGGCGATGGGCGATGATGAAGGTGGTCCGCCCCTCCATCAGCGCGTTGAGCGCCTTCTGCACCCGGGCCTCCGTCGCCGCATCCAGCGCGCTGGTCGCCTCGTCCAGGATCAAGATCGGCGGGTCCTTCAGCAGCGCCCGGGCGATCGAGAGCCGCTGCCGCTGGCCGCCGGAAAGGCTGGCACCGCGTTCGCCGACCATGGTGTCGTAGCCGCGCGCCTGGCGGGTGATGAAGTCGTGCGCCTCCGCCATGCGGCAGGCGCGTTCGATGTCTTCCTGGGTCGCGTCGGGCCGCCCGACCAGCAGGTTTTCCCGGATCGTCCGGTTGAACAGCATGCTTTCCTGGAACACCACGCCGATGTTGCGCCGCAGGCTTTCCAGAGAGATATCACGCAGGTCGTGGCCATCGAGGGTGACGCGCCCGCCGGTCGGGTCCCATAGCCGCTGCAAAAGCGCCATGGCGGTTGATTTGCCGGCCCCGGTCTGGCCAACCAGGGCAATGGTGCGGCCCGGCGATGCAGCGAAGGCGACGTCCTTCAGGATCATCGGCCCGCCCGGATAATTGAAGGCGACGTCTTCGAAGGCGACATTGCCGGTCGCCCGACCCAGCACGAGCGCGCCGGGCTTCTCCGGGACGCTGTTCTCGGCGTCCAGCACCTCGAAGAACTCGGCGATCGCCGGGGCGTGGAAGACCAGCCGCGCGACGAAGGAGACAGCGCCTTCCAGCTTGCCGATCAGCAGGGTGGCGAAGCCCATGAAGCTCACGATCTCGCCGACCGTGGCCTGGCCACGCAGG
>CAITYE010000559.1 GCA_903896535.1 uncultured Paracraurococcus sp. | reverse complement strand
TTTGTCCTGCGTGATCCGCGACCGTCTGTATCGACCATTCCGGTTAGCTTGAAATGGCGAAACAGTGTATGATAATGTCCTTTATCAAATATAGATACTTGCCTCGGCGCGCCCGGCGCGGATAGGCTCTAAAGCCAGGAGTTAGACCATGCCCGACGACGCCCCTACCGTGGCCGTGCACATCCCCGCCGCGCTGGCTGACCACCTCGGTGGCCCCGGCCCTGGCCTCGACCGCCAAGCGCTGGAGGCGCTTGCCATTCGGGCCTACCAGGCCGGGGATCTCACCGCCTATGAACTGCGCCAGATGCTCGGCATCGAAACCCGCCACGAACTCGACGGCTTCCTCAAGGCACGCAATGTGTACGAGCCCGTGACCCTGGCGGACGTGCAGCACGACGAGGCGACCCTCAAGCGGCTCGGCTACTGACCATGCCGGGCAGCGCTGCTGCCGTCATCGCCGACACGGGACCGCTGCACTACCTCGTTCTCATCGGCCATATCGACGTGCTGCCGCGGCTGTTTGGCGCCGTGGTCGTGCCTGTCACCGTCATCGACGAGCTGCGCCATCCCAACGCGCCCGCCGAGGTCCGCGCATGGGTGGACGCGCACCCGTCCTGGCTCACGGTGTACCCCGATCCCGCCGCGCTGCCTGCCGGGCTGAGGCGACTGGATCCCGGCGAGCTAGTCGCCATCGCGCTCGCCAAGATGCTCGGGGCCGGGCTGTTGCTGATCGACGACCGGGCCGGAACCACGGCGGCGCGCGGTCTGGGTCTGGAAACCGTCGGTACGGTCGGCGTTCTCACCCGCGCCGCCGGAGCGGGGTTGCTCGACCTTCCCGCCGCGGTAACGGCGCTGCGGACCACGAATTTCCGCTCCCCAGTCGCCCTCTTCGATGCGCTGCTCGACGACCACCGCCGGCGACGCGACGCGAAGTCGGAAAGCTGAGGCATTTCATGCTGGAACCGGACACCATCGACGTCGCCATCCCGGTCGAAGCCGCCGTCACCGCCTTATTGCGGCGTGACGAGGAACGGCGGCGAATGGCCGGGCGGACCGTCAGTTGGATTCTCAGTCGCGAGGCAGATGTTGAGCGGCTCTTCGCGGCGATGGACAGGCTCGCGATCGAGGCCGAGCGGCGCGGCCTCACGGACGAAATCCTCGAGGCGGAACTCGCGGCCTACAACACCGAGAAGAGGGACCCTCTGCCTCGGGCGCAGAGTGAAGTTCCAGGCTGCGTGGCCGAGGGCCGCGACCAGGAGCTGACACGTGGCGCATGACTTGATCCTCCCCGCTGCCGGCGCCCCTGCCCTCTCCGGTGTGAGCGGCCGCGCGATGGTCGTGCCACCTCTCGTTCAGGGCGCAAGCGAACAAGCGCAGCTCCGCTTCCTGGAGTTCTTCGCAGCCGCCATCCGCAACCCGAACACGCGCCGTGCCTACAGCCAGGCGGTGGCTGCCTTCCTCGCCTGGTGCGAACAGGCCGGTGTCCGGGCGCTCACCGAAGTGCAGCCGCTTCACGTCGCCACCTGGATCGAAATCCAGGCGCAGGA
>CAITYE010000558.1 GCA_903896535.1 uncultured Paracraurococcus sp. | reverse complement strand
GGCGGCGCGGGCTTTCGCCAGCATGGCCCCGGCATCCTCGCGCACCGGGTCGGCCAGCAGCAGCAGTCCGGCGGGTTGGCCATCCGTGGTGACAAACACGCTGAGGGTTCCGGCAGGGGCGAGCCCGGCGGAAGTGGCGTCTGGCCAGCCATGGGCAGCGATGAACGCGGCTCCGCCAAGCGCCACCCGCTGGCCGGCGACCTGTCCCACGATCCCGGCGCCCGGCTCCTCATGGACCAAGTCGGGCAGGCTAAGCGTCAGGTCGCGCGCCCGCGCCGCGGCGGCCAGCCCGGCCGCTACCGGATGAGCCGAGGCTTGATCGAGTGAGGCCGCGAGCCGCAGCAAACGGTCCGCGTCCATCCCCGGTGCCGGCAGTGTCTGCAGCAGGGCGACACGGCCCTGGGTGAGGGTCCCCGTCTTGTCGAGCAACAGCACACGCACCCGGCCGAGCGTCTCCAGCGCAGTGCCGGATTTCACCAGCACCCCGGCCTTGGCGGCCCGGGACAGGCCGGCGATCAGCGCGACCGGGACCGCGAGGATGAGCGGGCAGGGGGTAGCCACTACCAGAACCGCCAGGACGCGACGAGGATCGCCGGACATCGCCCAGGCCACGCCCGCGATTGCCAGTGTCACGAGCAAGTAGACCAGCGACCAGCGATCAGCCAGCCTGGCCATCGGCGCGCGGCCCGCCTGCGCCTGCTCCACCAGGCGGAGAATGCCGGCAAAAGTACTCTCGGCCGCCGCCCGCGTCGCTCGCAGGTCGAAAGCCTCTCCCGCATTGGTGGAGCCGGACATGACCGGCGCCTCGGCGGCCAGGGTCACCGGCAGGGATTCGCCGGTCAGGGCGGCGGTATCGAGCACGGCGGCGGCCAGCGCGATGCCATCGACCGGCACCACCTCGCCCTGTCGGATGAGCAGACGATCGCCGGGGGCCAGCGCCTCGACCGGCAACTCCTCCAGCCCCCCCGGCCCGTAGCGCGTCGCCCGGCGCGGCTGGCGGGCCAGCAGCGCCGTCATTTCCCGCCGTGCCTGGTGGCGGGCGAAGGCCTCAAGCGCGGTGCCGCCGGCGAACATGAGGGCGACCACTGCACCGGCGAGGTATTCGCCGAAGCCGAGTGCGCTGCCCATGGACAACGCCGCCAGCAGGTCGAGGCCGACCTCGCCGCGCACGAGGCTGCGGACCATATCGACCAGGAGAACAAGCAGGACCGGGACGGTGGCCACGGCAAAGGCCAGTTCAGCTTGCGGCCAGCCGAGCGCTAGGGCGGTGAGGCCGAGCCCCAGCCACAGCGCCGGCCAAGCGAGCAGCAGAGGACGCAGCGCCGTTGCGTTCACGCGGGAGGCATAAGCAGCCGGAGGGCCGCATCGCGCAGCTTGGCCGGCAGCGGCACCGCGCGCTCCTGCGCGGCGCGGGCGACATAGACATGGATGAAATGAGCCTCGGCGCTCGCTTGAGCTTCTTCGTTACGGAAAAGCCCGAGCTCATAGCGGATCGAGGAAGATCCCAGCCGGCCGCAGCGGACGCCGCAGGTGATCTGGTCGGGGAAGGTGATGGGCGCGAAGTAGCGGCACTGCGTCTCCACCACGAGCCCGACCTCGGTGCTGCTGGCAAGGTCCAGCACCTGGTTGGCGATCAGGAACTCGGCGACTGCGGTATCGATGAACGAATAGTACTGCACGTTGTTCACATGGCCGTAGACGTCATTGTCCATCCAGCGGGTCGGCATGCTGGTGAACCAACGATAATCGGCGCGGGTGCTGATTGGCGGCCGGCTCATGCCAGCGCCTCCTCGACAATGGCATTATCCACGCAGTCCTCGAAGGCTGGCATGGAATGCATGGCGCCGGCGGCGATCATCGCCTGGCCCAGCCGCTCCAGCGCCGCTTTTGGAAAGCGTGGCCCTTCGCCCCAGAGATCGAGCGCCTGATAGCGAGCGATGGCGCGGGTCCGGTGGCTGGCGGGTATATTGGCGAAGCGCGGCGCCAGGTGTGCGGCGACCTCGGCCGCCGGGGCGGCGCGCAGATAGCGCAGCGCGCGGTCCATGGCGCGGATCATCGCCTTCAGTTCCTCCCGCCGCGCGGCGATGCCGGCCTCGGTCGCGTAAAAGGCCGTATAGGCGGTCAGCCCGCGGCTGGCCTGCGCGTGGATCGGCCGGCCGCCAGCATCTTCGACGCGGCAGGCGAAAGGCTCGAACATCTGCGCGAGATCGAGCCGCCCCTCAGTCAGCGCCTGCGCATTCTCCGCCATGCTGGGGCCCCGCGTGGCGAGCGGCAGCGTGGTCGGCAGGCCCGCTGCGGCGAGGTCCCCCTGCAGGCACCAG
Source organism: uncultured Paracraurococcus sp. (assembly GCA_903896535.1). Lineage (GTDB taxonomy): Bacteria > Pseudomonadota > Alphaproteobacteria > Acetobacterales > Acetobacteraceae > CAITYE01. Next base: position 17,312 of record CAITYE010000558.1, on the reverse strand, counting down.
ACCGGCGTTGGAACCTCCGCCACCAGGCCGAGCCGCAGGCCGGCGAGATCGGCCATGCGAAAATCCGGGCGGGGCGCCATGCCCATCAACAGGAAAGGGTCGCGCATGACCACGGCGCAGAAGCTTTTCAGCGGGCAGGCGGGGTCCTGGCTGCGCATCAGCATCGGCCGCATCGGGCCGGACCAGGCAAGGTCTGCCTCGCCCGCCAGAAGCTTGCGGGCCGCTTCGTCGGTGCCGCCCGCATCGACGAGGCGCACCTCCACCCCCTCCGCAGCAAAGGCGCCAAGCGCCTCGGCTAGGTAGAAGGGCGCGTAAAACAGGGCGCGGAAGGGCTCCAGCAGGGTCATCGGGCGCAGGTGGGGCATGCGACACTCCTTATCCACAGCCATTATGCCGGGCCGCGTTCCCCCGCCCAAGCGGCACTGCTATTCATAGAACGCCTCCGGACGCTGTCGGAGGACCGCAACCAGGACGCCTCGCTTGAGCCAATCCGGCCTGCCCGAAAGTTTTCGCCTGCGCGCCGGCAATTTCAGCCTGCTGGTGCTGCGCCTTCTCGACCCGCGGCCGGAGGCGGTGCTGCCAGCGCTGGGCGACCAGTTCCGCCGGGCGCCGGGCTTCCTGCGGTTCGCGCCGATCGTGATCGGCCTCGGCGATCTGGAAGTGGCGCCGGAACAGGTGGATTTCCGCGCGCTCATCGAAGGCCTGCACGGCCTTGAGATCGTGCCCATCGGCACCATCGGGGGCACCCCGGCGATGCGGCAAGCGGCAGTCGCGGCGGGGCTACCACCGCTTCGCGCGGCCGGGGGCAAGGAGAGCGAGGCCGACCCGCTCGCCGCCTTGCCGACCAGCCCGGGCGCGGCGCCCCTGGCGGAAGCGCCGCCTGCGCCGCCCGCCGCCATCCCGCTCGCCGTGCCCTCCGGCGCACGGGCCACACTGGTGGTGCGCGATCCGGTGCGCTCTGGCCAACGGGTCTATGCCAAAGGCGGCGATCTCATTGTCACCGCGACTGTCAATGCGGGCGGCGAGGTCATTGCTGATGGCAATATTCATATCTATGGCGCGCTCAGGGGCCGGGCCATGGCCGGCGTTGCCGACGATGTCGAGGCCTCGATCTACGCGTTGCATTTCGATCCCGAACTGGTGGCAATCGCCGGCCTCTACACGGCGCGCGAGGGCCTCGGTGGGGCGCTGCTCGGTCGGGCGGTGCAGGTGCGGCTGGATGGCGAAAGCATGCGCTTCGATCCCTTGGGCGGCTGAGGTGGCAAAACGCGGCTCGGCGTCGTTTCGGACTGGCGAATCGCTCGGAAATCAAGGCTTTATGGCGGCCGGGGGCCGGTTTCGGCTGGATGGCTGAATTTTCTGGGGCACGGGGTGCGTCTGGTCTGGCATGGCTGGGCGACGACGGTTCCGGCGGCAAGGGGAATGGCGCATGGCGCAGGTGATCGTGGTGACCTCGGGCAAAGGCGGCGTCGGCAAGACGACGACGAGCGCCGCTTTCGCGACCGGCCTTGCCCAGCGTGGCAAGAAGACCGTGGTCATCGATTTCGATGTCGGGTTGCGCAACCTCGACCTGATCATGGGCGTCGAACGCCGGGTGGTGTTCGATATCGTCAACGTCATCCAGGGCGAAGCGAGGCTCAATCAGGCATTGATCCGCGACAAGCGGGTCGAGACGCTCTCCATCCTTCCGGCCAGCCAGACCCGTGACAAAGACGCGCTGACCAAGGAAGGCGTGGCCCAGATCATCGAGGAATTGTCGGCGGATTTCGACTACATCCTCTGCGACAGCCCGGCGGGGATCGAGAAGGGGGCGCTGCTCGCGCTCTATTTCGCCGACGAGGCGATCATCGTGACCAACCCGGAAGTCTCCTCGGTACGCGATTCCGACCGTATCCTTGGCGTGCTGCAATCGCGCTCCCGACGGGCGGAGGAAAACCGGGATAAGGTGAAGGAGCATCTGCTGGTCACCCGCTATGACCCGGCGCGGGTCGAGAAGGGGGAGATGCTGAAGCTCGAGGATATTCGGGAAATCCTGGCCATCCCGCTGCTCGGTGTAATCCCCGAGAGCGAGAGCGTGCTGCGAGCGTCCAATACCGGCACGCCGGTGATCATGGACGGCGAGAGCGCGGCTGGGCAGGCCTATACCGACGCTGTCGGGCGCTTCCTCGGCGACGCCCTGCCGCACCGCTTCCTCGAGGCGGAGAAGAAGGGTGGCCTGTTCAAGCGGCTTTTCGGGGGGAGGGCTGCCTGAGATGAGTTGGCTCGACTTCTTCCGCGCGCGGAAGACGGAACAGACCGCCGTCGCCGCCAAGGAACGCCTGCAGATCGTCCTGGCGCATGAGCGCATCGGCCGGGTCCGCGAAGATTTCCTGCCAAAGCTGCAGCAGGAGTTGGTTGCCGTTGTCGCTCGTTATGTGGCGATCGACCCGGCCAAGGTGAACGTCAATCTCGACCGCGGTGGCGATATGTCGACCCTGGCAATCGAGATTGAGCTGCCGGGGCCGAAGGGCGTGAAAGCGGCCTGAGGCGGCGGCGTTTGGCGCTGCTGCGACGTCGGCCTTAAGCTGGGCTGCATGACGGATGCCATCGCCGAGCTCGCTTTCGCGCACGAGACCCCATGGCCGCGCGATCTGCGCGCACATCTGGAAAGCGGCTTCTTCGAACCGCCGCCCGACAACGCCATCCTCGGCCCAATCGCTCCACGCGGCGGGCCGAATGGGTTGGCGATCCGCGACGGGCAGGTGATCGCCCGCTGGGGCGATACGCGGCAAGTTGATCAAACCTTCAGTGCGGCGAAATCCTATCTGGCGATGCTCGCCGGCATTGCGGTGGGGGAGGGGCTGATCCCCGATCTCGATGCGCCAGTCCGCCGCCTGGTCGATGACGGCGGCTTTGAAGGACGCAACGCCGACATCACCTGGCGGCACCTGCTGCAGAACACCTCCGAGTGGGAGGGCACCTTGTTCGGCAAGGCGGACCTGATCGACCGTGGCCGCAATCTGCGAGTGGAAGGGCAGGGCAAGAAGGGCGACCCGCGGCCGCTGCAGGCGCCGGGCGAATACTGGGAATACAACGATGTTCGGGTGAACAGGCTCGCTCTCGCGCTGCTGCGCGTCTTCCGCCGTCCGCTGCCCGTGATCCTCGCTGAGCGGCTGATGCGCCCGCTCGGCGCCTCGGCGGATTGGTCCTGGCACGGCTACGACACTTCCTGGGTCGAGGTTGATGGCCAGCGCATGCAAAGCGTGTCCGGCGGCAGCCACTGGGGCGGCGGCGTCTTTATCCATGCCGAGGATCAGGCGCTGCTGGGGCAGCTTGCCCTGGCGGATGGGGTCTGGCACGGCCGGCGGCTGTTACCGGCGGGCTGGGTCGCCGCCTGCCGCACGCCCTGCGCGCTAAACCCCAGCTATGGCCTCCTTTGGTGGCTGAACACCGGGGGTGCAAAATGGCCCTCTGCGCCCACCGATTGCTTCGCCTTCTCAGGTGCCGGCGGCAATCTGACCTGGGTCTCACCGAGCGAGCAGCTGGTCGTGGTGGCGCGCTGGCTGGACCCTGCCTGGCATGATCGGGTGCTGGCGGTGATCCGCGCGCTTTGAGGTAATTGTAACCGGACGCCGGACGGATAACACTCGCTCAATCGATTCGGAGTCCCCCATGCTCGCCCGGCCGTTCACGCTAGCTTTGCTTGCCCTTGCCGCCGCCTGCGCACCGAAGGCGCCGCCCCCCGTCGCCATCGCCGATCCGGTGTCGATCGTCAGACCCGATCCGCGCACCCTGCCGCCCGTCGAACTCGGACCGCGCCGCAGCTGGCAACGCATTGCGGTTACGCCGCGCAGCGGCATCAGCGCCGCTTATGCCGCATCGACCGTGGCAACGGACCCATCCGGCATGCGGCGACGCTGGATTGTTGCCAACCTCACCCAGCCGATCCGCCTGCCGGAGACCGGCGGCTATGCCCGCAGCGCTGCCGCGCTGGCTGATTTCCACTGCGAGAACCATTCCTGGCTCCCGATCGAGACGGTCTGGTTCGCCAAGCCGAACGCGGTGGGCGAAATCCTCCGCGACACGCCGCGTCAGCGGGCGCCGGAGCCGATCGGCCAGGGCAGCTTCGTTGACGTCTTCCTTGACGCCGCCTGCAAGGGCCTGCCGCATCCGTCGCTGGTGAACCAGGGCGCCGAGGCGCTTGACGGCAGGGGGCCACTGACCTCCAATCCGAAACAATAAGGCGCAACGCCGCCGCAGGGAGAAACCAGGGAATGTCCAAGCTCATCACGCCGCGTCGCGCACTGTTGCAGGCCGGCGCCGGCATCGGGCTCGCCGCCACGGTGCCGGCTGAAGCGCGGGCCCAGACCGCGCCAGCCAAGGGCGGCGATCCGCTCCGCATCGGTATTCTTACCGACCTATCAGGTCCCTTCGCTGGCGCTGGCTCCGTGCCGCTGTTCCAGGGCGGCGAGCTGGCAATCGAGCTCTTCAACGAACGCGGTGGCGTCGATGGCCGGCCGGTGGTCGGCGTTTCCGCCGATAGCCAGTCGAAAGCCGATGTTGCGATCAACGAGGCCGAGCGCCTGCTGGGGCAGGAGAAGCTGGAAGTCGTGACCGGCATCTACTCCTCAGCCCATGCCGTGCCGCTCTCCGGCCGCTTTGAGGCCAACAAGAAGATGATGTGGATTACCTCGGCCATCGCCACGGCGGTGCTGAAGGACAAGCATTTCCGCTACGTCTTCCGTCCCACTGTGCACTCTGATCAATACGCCCAGGGCACTGTGTCGGTCGTCGCGGAACAGGCCGAGAAGAAGCTCGGCATGCCAGCCGATAAGGTAAAGCTCGCCTGCATTTATGAAGATGGACCCTACGGAACCGGCGTTTCCTCGGCGATCGAAGCGCAGGCGAAGTCGCGCAACATGCCGCTGGTGCTGAAGGAAGCCTATTCCGCGACCACGCCCGACCTCTCCACCCTGGTCACCAAGCTGCGGCGGGAACGCCCGGATATCGTCTATCAGGTCGGTTATAACCCCGATATCACGCTGTTCCTGCGGCAAGCGCGCTCGGGCGGGCTACGCTTTAAGATGCTGTTCGGCCATGGCGCCGGCTGGTCGCAGATCGACAAGCTCTGGGACACCTTCGGCAAGGATATTGAGTTCATGTGCAACGCGGACCCCGCCGCGACGCAGATGCTCGACTGGTCGAAGCTACAGCCCGGCGTCGGCGACCTCGCCAAGACCTTCGTCACCAAATTCTCCGCCAAGCACCAGGTGCGCGACCTGCCGCCGCATGCCTCCATGGGCTTCAACAATACCTGGATTTTCCTGGAACACGTGCTGAAGCCCGCGGTGCGCAAGACCGGCGGGATGACCGCCGATGCGCTGCGGGAGGCAGCACTGCAGGTGGATATCCCGCTGGGTGGCACCATTCAGGGCTATGGCGTGAAGTTCAACCCGCCCGAGGATGTCATGGCCGGACAGAATGCGCGTAGCATCTGCGTGGTGATGCAGTTCAAGGACGCCAAGTCGCACGTTATCTGGCCAGCTCAGATCGGGCAGGACCCGGTGATGCCGCTGCCGGCCGGGAACCCCTACGCGCTGCGCAGCTGAACATGGCGGCGCTCCTTGAGGTTAACGGGCTTACAAAACGCTTCGGTGGTTTCACCGCGGTCGATCAGGTCTCCTTCTCGGTCGCCGAGGGGGAGATCCTCGGGCTGCTAGGCCCCAATGGCTCCGGCAAGTCGACGACCTTTAACTGCATCGCCGGCATGCTGAAGCCAAGCGAGGGTTCGGTGAAGCTGGCAGGCGAGGAGCTGGCCGGGCTCACCGCCGATGAGACCTGCCGGCGCGGCATCGGCCGGACTTTCCAAATTCCTCGGCCCTTCCGCAACCTGACGCTGTTCGAGAACGCGACGCTCGCCGCCCATTTCGGCAGTGGCGGGGCCATTGACCGGGCGGAGGCGGAACACCGCGCCCGCGATGCGCTGCGCCTCGCGCAATTGCCGGATGATCCGACTGCGACCACCAAAGGGCTGGGGGCGGCCGGGCTGAAGAAGCTCGAACTGGCCCGCGCGCTGTCCACCGCGCCCAAACTGTTGCTGGCCGATGAAAGCCTGGGCGGCCTGGATGCCGGGGAAATGCGGCAGGCGGCGGATATGCTGAAGCGCATCCGCGATGAACGTGGCATTACCATCGTCTGGGTCGAACACATTATGGGCGTGCTCCTTTCCGTCGTGGACCGGGTTGTGGTGCTTGACCATGGTGGCGTCATCTTCCAGGGCTCGCCGCAGGCGGCGCAGGAGGATGCGAAGGTTGCCGAAGTCTATCTCGGACCCCCCGAAGCCCGCGCCGCATGAGGCGGCGCGATGCATGACCGGTCCGGCGGGCTTCATCCCGCCCTATCCACCGCGCCCGGTGGATCGCTTGCCCATGTTCGAGACCATGCGGCGCTTCCGGCGCAGCATGCTGGAAGTCTGGCGCGCCCGGCACTTCGAGGACCCGTTCTTCGTCACGAAGTTCTTTCGGCGCCAGGTCGCGGTTTGCAACAGCCCGGAGATCGTGCGGGAAGCCTTCATCGATTTGGCCGGCCCGTTGGAACGCAAAAGCCCGCAGATGCGCCAGGCGCTGCGGCCGCTGCTGGGCGATGGTCTCTTCATCTCAGAGGGTGCGCTCTGGCGAGCGCGGCGACGGGCGGTGGCGCCGGTTACCCATGCCTCCCGCATGCCCGCGCTGGCGCCGGTGATGACGGAGGTGGCGGCGGAGTTCGCCACTCGCTGGCAGGCGCTGCCGGATGGGGCCGAGATCGACGTCCTGGCCGAGATGGCGGAAATGACCGCGGAAGTCATCGGCCGTACGCTGTTCGGGCGGGAAGTGGGTCAACGAGCCGCCCTGACCGTGGTCGATGCCTTCAGTGCCTATCAGGCGCATGTTGGCCAGACCTCGCTGGCCAGCATGGCGGGGCTGCCCGACTGGCTGCCTGGCTTGCCCAAACCACGGCTGCTGCTGGCGTCCTGGCGCATCCGCCGGGTATTAGACGGGCTGATTGCGGCCGCCCTGGCGCAGGCCGGCGGGGCGGAAGCTTCGCTGGTGCGGGCAATGCAGGACGGGCAAGTGATGTCCCGCGCAGCGCTCCGCAACGAAGCAGCAACGCTGTTCATGGCCGGGCACGAGACCACGGCGAATACGCTGGCTTGGGCTTGGTATCTGCTCTCGCAGGTGCCCGAAGCGGCCGCGCGGGTTACGGCGGAGGCGCGGAGCGCGCTCGGCGGCCGGCCGGCCGGCCTTGGCGATCTGCGGTCGCTGCGCTTCACCCAGGCGGTGATCGAGGAGACGCTGCGTCTCTATCCGCCGGTGCCGGTGCTGGCGCGCGAGGCAACGACGGAGATCACACTGGCGGGGCGGCGATTGCCACGCGGCACGCTCGTGCTGGTCGTGCCCTGGCTGCTGCATCGCAATCCGAAGCTATGGCCAGAGCCCGACACCTTTCGCCCGGAACGGTTCCTGGAAGGCACGCCCCCGCGCTACGGCTATATCCCCTTCAGCATCGGGCCGCGGGTGTGCAGCGGTCAGCAGTTCGGCTTGACCGAGGCGGTACTCTGTCTTGCCACGCTGGCCCAGCATGTCCGGCTGGAACTTCGACCCGGCCATGTGGTGGAACCGGTCAGTCGGCTGACCCTTCGGCCGGGCGCGACCTTGCCCATGCAGGTGTATCAGCGGGACGCGGCCTGACCGGCCGTCGCCGCTTCCCTGCCGAAAGAGTTACGGAGGCATGATGGAGCAGGCCAGCCTTTCGATCGATGCGGTGCATGCGGGCTATGGCGATTTCCAGGCTTTGTTCGGTGTCTCGCTGCGGGTGGATCCGGGCGAGGCGGTCGGCGTGGTCGGCCCGAACGGCGCTGGCAAGACCACGCTGCTGCGCGTCATCTCCGGCCTGATTCGGCCGCGCTCCGGCAACGTCCGTTTTGCCGGACAGGATCTGGCGAAAGTGCCAGCACATACGCTCCCAGCTCTCGGCATCGCGCATGTGCCGGAGAACCGGCGGCTGTTCCCGCATCTGACGGTTGAGGAGAATCTCCGTGTCGGCGCCTTCACCGCCGCCGCCCGACCGCATTTCGAAGCCCGGCGTGACCATGTTTACACGCTGTTCCCGCGCATGAAGGAACGTCGCCACCAATTGGCCGGCACCATGTCGGGCGGCGAGCAGCAGATGTGCGCCATCGGCCGGGCGCTGATGTCCGGCCCGAAGATCCTGCTGCTGGACGAACCCTCGGCCGGGCTCGCCCCGCTCGTTGTGCAGCAGGTCTTCGATCTGGTGCGCCGTATCCGGCAGGAAGGGCTGACGGTGCTGATCGTGGAGCAGAACGTCGCCCAGGTGCTGCGCGTCGTCGACCGCGCCTATGTGCTGGAGACCGGCCGGGTTGCAGCCGAGGGGGCGAGTGCCGCCCTGGCCGCCGATCCGGTGATCCGGCGATCTTATCTGGGGGGGCATTGACCCGTGGATCCGTTTCTTCTCGAAGCCCTCGTCAACGGCATCCTGCTCGGCGGGGTCTTCGCCCTGCCGGTCCTTGGCCTCAACCTCGTCTTCGGCGTCGTTGACGTGGTGTGGCTCTGCTACGCCGAGCTGGTGATGGTCGGCATGTACGCCGTCTGGTTCTTCTATTCCCAGATGGGCTGGCCGCTGCCGCTCGCTTTCGCGGTCTGCATCGGGCTGGTCGCCGTGCTTGGCGTGCTGTTGCACCTTCTGGTGGTACGACCGCTGCTGACCCAGCCCCCGATTAATCAGGTACTGGCGACCGGCGGCGTGCTGTTCGTCCTGCAAGGCGTCGCTACGCTGATCTTCTCGACGGAGTTCCGCGCACTCGGCGTCGACATGCCGCCGATGGAGGTGGGGGAGGTCTTCGTCAGTGGCACCAAGCTGGCGGCCTTCTGCGCCGCGCTGCTCGGCGCCGGGGCACTCTGGGCCTTCCTGAAGTTCACTTATGTCGGCACCGCGATCCGCGCCATCGCCCGGGACCGCGAAGTGATGCCGCTGATGGGCGTGGATCCGCAGCGGATCTACCTGATCGCCTCGGCGATCGGTGGCGCGCTGGCCGGGCTGGCGGCCTGCCTGCTGATCGTGCAGCTCGATGTGCATCCCTTTGTCGGCCTGTCCTTTGGGCCGATCACCTTCATGATCTGCGTTATGGGCGGTTTGGGGAACATGCTGGGTGGCTTCCTGGCCGCCTTCCTGATGGGGCTGATCATTTCGGTTGGCGGCTTCTGGGGCACGACCGAGCTCTCCTACGTGGTCGCCTTCGCCTTCTTCATCGTCGTCATGTTCATCCGGCCACAGGGGCTCTTTGCACGATGACCGCGCCTTTGACCGCCGGGCTGCTGCTGGTCGCGCTGGCGGCGGTTCCGCTGCTCGGCCCGCCCGACTATTTGATGCATGTGCTGATCACCGTGTTGCTGACGGCGCTGGCCGGCACTGGCTGGGCGATGATGGGCCGCTACGGCCTCGTCTCCTTCGGCCACGGCGCTTTCCTCGGCATCGCCGCCTACACCATGGCGCTGCTGTGGAACGAGGCGGGGCTTACGCCCTGGCTCGGCATCCCCATCGGCATGGGGGTCGCGGTGCTGGCGGGCATGCTGCTGGCCTATCCCGCCTTCAAGCTGCGGGTGGTCGGGCACTATTTTGCGCTGGTCACCCTGGCGGCGGGCGAGATCGTCCGCATCCTGATTGTGGCCATGCGTGAGCATACCGGCGGCTCGCTCGGCTTGACGCCGGCCAAGCCGCCGCCCGGCGCTGGCTGGCTGGCGATGCAGTTCGACAAGACCGGCTTCTGGTACATCGCACTGATCGCCTGGGCGCTCGGCCTGGTCTGCTGGTTCCTGCTGGACCGGTCCATGTCCTCCCGCGCCCTGGCGGCGATTTCCGAGGATGAGGACGCCGCCGCCTCCATCGGTATCCGGGTCACGAGCGAGAAGATGAAAGTCACGGTAATCTCGGTCGCGCTGGCCGCGTTGGCCGGTGCCCTGACCGCACAGTACCGGCAATACCTCAACCCGGAATCGCTGGCTGGTCTTGGGATCTCGCTGCAGATCGTCTTCGGAGCCATCGCCGGGGGGATGTACGCCCCGATCGGCCCTACCATCGGCGCGGCCATCACCATCGGGCTGGAGGAGGGCTTGCGCATCTTCTTCGGCACGGAACTCACGGGCGCGGCGCCCTTGGTCTACGGTCTACTGCTGGTGATGTTCATGCTGTTCATGCCGCGCGGCATCGCCGGGCTGTTTGAGCGACGCGCGCAGCGCCGCGCGACACCAGCCCCCGCCGCCACGGAATAGCTTTCAGATCGGCAGCCGAAGGCGGGCCCGCAGCCCGCCGAGGGGGCTGTCCTCCAGCTCAATATCCCCGCCATGGGCGCGGACGATGTCGCGGGCGATGGCGAGTCCAAGCCCAGTCCCCTCCGGCCGTCCGCTGGCGAAGGGCCGGAAGGCCGCTTCCCGCGACGCAGCCGGAATCCCTGGCCCGTCGTCATCGATGGTCAGTTCCGCCCAGAGCGACTTCTCCGCCCCGCCCGGTCCGATCGTGGAAATCCGCGGCACGGTATGCAGGACGAGATGCACCCGGCTCCCGTGCCGGCCGGCATTGTCGAGCAGATTGGCCAGGCAGCGGCGGAACGCATCCGGGCGGACGGGGAGCAAGAGCTTGGCCGGTCCGTCGAGCAGGATCGCATCCCCGCCCCGCCGCGCCTTGGCCAGCACCTCCTCGATCAGCGCGACGAAATCGACCTCGCGCATTTGCTCGGTCCCCTCGCCGCGGGCGAAGGCGAGATAGGTCTCGATCATCCGCTCCATTTCCTCGACATCTTCAGTCAGGGCGGCGAGGTCGGCCTCCGTCTCCTGCTCGTGCGGCAGCATGGCGAGAGCAAGGCGCATGCGGGTAAGGGGGGTACGCAGATCGTGGCTGATACCGGCCAGCATTTCCGTTCGCTGGCCGATGAAGCGGCGGATGCGTTCCCGCATCCGGTTGAAGGCGCCCGCGGCCTGGCGTACCTCGGCCGCGCCTTCCGGCTTCATCGGCCCCTGGTCTCGCCCCAGGCCGAAGGCTTCCGCCGCATCCGCCAGCCGGCGGATCGCCCGCACCTGGTTTTTCATGAACAGGATGGCGGCAATCGAGAGTAGCAGCGCCGAGCCGACCAGCCAGATGACGAAGAGATAGAGCGTGGCATTGAACAGCCGCTTGCGCGGAATCTCCGCATGCAGCACGCCCTCGGGCAGTTGCACGCGGATGATCACGCTGCCTGGGCTGGTCTGCCAATCGGTGTCGAAGGGCAAGCGTACCCGTTCGGACAGTGCGACGTTCAGATCCTGTTCCAGCGGCAATAGCGGCAGGCTGGCCGGTCGCTCGACCGGGGCGATCCGCGCACCAGGCTCCAGCGCCAGGGCGAAGTCCAGCCGCCAAGCGGCTTCGCGGAAAAGATAGGCGCGCTCGGCCGCCGGCTCGCGCTGCATCATTTCGATGATCAGGCCGAGTTCACCAGCCACCCCGGCAGCCAATCGGCGGGAGACAACGTCGAGATGGCTGCCATAAAAAATCTGCAGGGCGACCGCCTGCAGGACGATGATCGGCACCAGGATGATGAGCAGCGACCGGCCGAGCAGCCCGCGCGGCATCAACCGGCGCAGGGAACGCGAGAGGGGACGATCGGCCGGCGTCGCGTCGGCCTCGTACTCGTTCACGGTCCAGGGCGCAGCACGTAGCCGCGGTGGCGGACCGTGTGCAGGAAGCGTGGCTCGCGCGGGTCAGGCTCGATCTTGCGGCGCAGCCTGGTGACCTGCACGTCGATCGCCCGCTCGCCCGCCTCCGGCGTACCGAGTGCCGTAGCGATCTCCTCGCGGCTCAGCACCTCGCCTGGGCGGAGAGCCAGGGCCCCCAGCAGGGCAGCCTCGCCGCCCGTCAGCCGAACCGTGCCTTCTGGGCCGCGCAACTCCTGGCGTTCGGCATCGAACCAGCGCGGTCCGAGTTGCACTGGCGCGGCGGGAGCGGCCGCAGGCAGGGCCGGCGCGATGCGGCGGAGGATGGTGCGGATGCGCAGCACCAGCTCACGCGGGTCGAAGGGCTTGGCGAGATAATCATCGACGCCACCCTCGAAGCCAGCGACTCGGTCGTCCGGCCCGCCCCGCGCGGTCAGCATCAGCACGGGGACATCATTGCCTTCACGCCGCAGGCTCTCGACCAAGGAGAGCCCCGTCTCGCCCGGCATCATCACATCGAGCACGATAAGGTCGTAGGCCATCCCAGCCAGCGCGTTGCGGGCGGCGGCGGCATCGGCGGCGACCGTTACCCGGAAGCCCTGCTCACCCAAAAAACGTTGCAGCAGGGCGCGCAGCCGCTGATCGTCATCGACGATGAGGAGATGCGAGATCCCGCCCGTGGGTTCGGCGGCCGACATGCCCGCTCAGCCCCGTTCCGCGGTCGGCTGCGGCCGGCTGTCGGCGCGGCGCGACGGGAGTTCAAGGCGGGCGAGCTCGGTGCGCGCCGCGGCCCCCATCAGGCCGCGCATGACCCGCCGGAAGCCATCGACCGCGACGGGTCCGGCTTCGCGGTAAGCGCGCATCACTGCCTCACGCTGCCGCTCGAACAGCTGCCGCTCCAACGTCTCGCCCTTGGTGGTGAGCGAGAGCAGGCGCTGGCGGCGGTCGGCACGGCCTGGCGCCGGCAGCACATAGCCTTGGGTGACCATCGGGCTCAGGACCCTGGCGAGGGATTGCTTGGTGATCGCCAGGATGCCGAGGAGCTCGCCCACGGTGATCCCGGGACGCCGACCGACAAAATGCAGCACCCGATGATGAGCGCGACCCATGCCGAGTTCGCCTAAGATTGCATCGGCGCCGGCGGTGAAATCGCGATAGCCGAAAAAAAGCAGGTCCTGGGCCAGCCGCAACTCCTCCTCACGCAGGAAGAGCAGGTTACGCCCGGCCGCGGCTGGGCTGCTCGTCTGGTCCGATCCTGTGGTGTCCGGCATCAGGGCGTGGGGTCCAGGCATGGCGAGACTATGGGTCAGCATCATTGACACATTTTTCTCCCGCGATCTAGATTATCCCGCCAGGAAGCAAGGATATTACCCGGGTCTTTGACTTGGTGTCGGTTCCTTTCGGTCAAGCCCGGGTGCGGGGCCTCTGCGCCTCGCCTCCCGACGCGCCGAATTACCCTTTAGGAAACCTAGCATGGGCCTCTTTCCGACCACCCGCACCGCCCACCCCAAGACGAAGCCGGCGGATGACCAGCTTACCTTTGGCCGCGTCCTCACCGACCATATGTTCCTGATGAACTACGAGGCGGGGAAGGGCTGGTTCGACCCGCGAATCGTCCCATATGGACCGCTCCCGCTCGACCCCGCCACTTCGGTTCTGCACTACGGCCAGGCGATCTTCGACGGGCTGAAGGCTTTCCGGGGGGATGATGGGCGGATTCGCCTGTTCCGCGCGCAGCGGCACGCCGAACGCTTCAACCGCTCGGCGCAGATCATGAGCATGCCGGAGTTGCCGGTGGATATCATCCGCCAGAGCTTCGATGCGCTAGTCGCGGTGGATGCCGATTGGGTGCCACGCCTGGCCGGCACGGCGCTCTACCTGCGCCCGACGATCATTGCCACTGATGTGATGCTGGGTGTCTCGCCGTCCCAGACCTACCTCTATTTCCTGATCCTTTCGCCGGTTGGCAGCTATTACAAGGAAGGCGTCAAGCCGGTCCGTATCCTGGCGTCTGACCGGCATGTGCGTGCGGTCAAGGGCGGTACGGGAGAGGCGAAGACGGCCGCCAATTATGCCGCTTCCCTCGCCGGCCAGCAGGACGCGGCACGGGCGGGCTATACGCAGGTGCTGTATCTGGATGGCGTGCATCGCAAGCATCTGGATGAAGTCGGCACCATGAATATCATGGTCCGCATCGGCGATGAGGTGATCACCCCGCCGTTGGCCGGCACCATCCTCGATGGCATCACGCGGAACTCTGCCCTGCAACTTATGCGGGACTGGGGCCTGACCGTGACCGAGCGGGTCATCACGATCGATGAGGTGATGACAGCCGGACGCAACGGAACGCTGCGGGAGATGTGGGGCACCGGCACCGCCGCCGTGGTCTCTCCGGTCGGGACGCTTGGCTACAAGGGTGAGGATATCGTGATCAATGACGGTGCGACCGGGGAGGTGACGCAGCGTCTGTATGACGCGATTGTGCATCTCCATTACGGCCGATCGAATGATCCACATAATTGGATGACTCTCGTATCATGAGCAAGACTCGATGCTCAACCCGCGCGGTAGATGGAGAACTCGCCCACAGGTGAAAGATTCAGACGTTTTTCCAACAAAGATCTTCAATGGAATCAAAATTTAGGCTATAGGTCTTTTGGAGATACGCTGACGGGCCGCATTCCGCGGAAGCCCTCCCTAGAACTTTGTAGAAATTTGGAACGTTGAAGGATATATTCTATGGATGCCGGTCGGAAAAATCCCGCCCGTGACCGTGGTCCATCGTTCGACCAAGACCTACGGGCAGCACGAGGGCCTTTCCTGCTGCTTTCGGCAGTGGCAGGCGACGCATTCCCATTGCTCTCTGCTGCACGGCTACGCACTTGGCTTCCGTTTTGTGTTCGCCACGCACCAACTGGACAAGCACAATTGGTGTCTGGATTTCGGCAGCCTGAAGCCGGCTCGCGCTTGGCTGCACGAGATGTTCGACCACACCGTGCTGATCGCCCGCGACGATCCGCAACTCGGGACCTTCGAACAATTGTCTGCTCAGGGGCTGATCGCGCTGCGAGTCCTCGACATAGTGGGCTGCGAGGCCGTGGCCAGTCTGGCCTTCAATTATGTCCAGGACTTCGTGGCCGAGCAGACCGGCGGGCGGGTGTGGCTGGAAAGCGTCGAAGTCAGCGAGCACGGCGCCAATTCTGCGATCTGCCAGCGGGCTGGCTGAGGCCAGTCCAGTTGCTCGTTGGGCGCCTCCTCGCCCCGCTGCCTACCAGGAGATAATTCGATGCTACCCCGCCCGACCCGCCGCAGTTTGCTTGGCGCCAGCTTTTTGCTCAGCATCGCCAATCCTGGCCAGGCCCAGAGCCTCGCCGCGCCTACTGGGCGCGTCATTCTCACGATCTCTGGCAATATCACGCAACGCAACACCGCCGATTCGGCGCAGTTCGACCTGGCGATGCTGGAAGCGCTCGGGACGCAGTCCTTCTCCACGACCACGCCCTGGTACAATGGCCCGGTTACCTTTGAAGGCGTGCCAATGGCCCGCCTGCTGCGCGAAGTGGGCGCCAGCGGCACAACACTGACCGCACAGGCGCTGAACGACTACAGCACCGATGTGCCAATGGCGGATTTCGAGAAATATCCCGCGCTGCTCGCCTTCAAGCGGGACGGCTCGTATATGCCAGTGCGAGATAAAGGTCCTCTTTTTATTGTATACCCATATGATTCAGACCCAGCACTGAAGCACCAGCAATTCTACAGCCGATCTGCCTGGCAGGTGGCCCGTATGATTATAAAATAACTCGTTAACATCCGAGCCGGGGAGTATGTTACTAGCCTGATGTTGGACAAGCGTCACCCGCTGAAATGGCTGCTAACCGGCGCGCTGCTTGTGCTCGTCGTTATCGCGGTCGTGACCTCGCTGCTGATCGTCGAACAGCAGCGGACGCTGGGGCGGGTATCGCGCTACAACCTCACTTGGGTGATCAGCCAAGCTGCCACGGAAACGCTCCGCGCCTCCGAAGCTGCTGTTGCCGCAGCACTGCCGGGCAGTGGCGTCGGTAAAGATGCGGTGCTCACCCGCCTCGATATCCTTGAAAATCGGCTCGGCATTCTCGAAGGCGGCGAGGCCAAACGTTTCGCGGCCAGCCGACCCGAATTCCGTACAACGATAACAGACCTCGATCAAAGCCTCGCCGCCGCCCGCGAACTCGCCGAGGGTTTGCCCTCGCCGCAGGCCGCCATTGCAATTCGGGCCAGGCTGGAACCTCTGGCACCGCGTTTCGTACAGATGGCCGCTGTCGCCAATACCCGTGGCGGCGCTCTCGTCGCCGAGGATCAGGCCAAGCTCAGCCTGTTGCACTGGACCCTCGCGGGGCTGCTCTTTGCCATTCTCGCTTGCACCGCCGGACTAGCATCGGTGATCGTCTGGATGCGAGAGCGCCTGATTCGTCAGGCGCTGGCCGCCAAGGACGCGGCGGAGACGGCAAGTCGCGCCAAGACCCAGTTCCTGGCTAATATAAGCCACGAATTGCGGACGCCGCTCAACGGCGTGCTCGGCATGCTGCAGATGCTTCGCCTCGGCCCCCTACAGCCGCAACAGCAGGACTACACTGAGGCCGCCTACCGCTCGGGGCAGATGCTCCTGGGGCAGATTTCCACCCTCCTCGACCTCGCCAGGATCGAGGGGGGCAAGGTCGCCTTCGCGCGTGAACCCTTTCGCCTGCTCGACGTTCTGAACGATGTCGAGGAAGTGCTTGGCGCGTCAGCCCGGGCGAAGAATCTGCGCTTTTTTGTCACCATCTCACCGGATCTGCCGAAGCGGGTCATCGGCGATGCCGAAAGGCTGCGCCGCGTGCTGTTCAACATCGTCGGCAACGCGGTGAAGTTTACCGAGGTGGGCCACGTCTCCCTCAACGCCGAACCGGCCGAGCCGGAAAGGCCGGGCAGCGCCGGCCTACGCTTCATCATCCGCGATACCGGCATCGGGATCGCGCCCGGTAAGCTGAGCACCATATTCGAACCGTTCAGCCAGGTGGATATGTCGACGACGCGTCGGTATGGCGGCGCGGGGCTCGGCCTTGCCATCGTGCATGAAACTGTCGAACGGATGGGCGGCGACATTCAGGTGACCAGCTCCGAAGGGTTGGGCTCCGAGTTCCGGGTGACGCTCTTCCTGGAACTGGACCAGACACCCGAGCCGCCAAACCTGAGCGAACCGTTGCCGGTTGCCGGGGAGGGGACAGCGCTTGGCGTCCTGCTAGTCGATGATGACCGCATCAGCCGGATGGTCGCGGCGGCCTTTCTGCGCCACGCTGGATTTTCGGTGACCGAGGTCGGCGATGCCGAATCCGCCCTTAGCTGCCTGGAACGTGAGCGTTTCGAGGTTGTCATCCTCGACTACCACATGCCTGTCACCAGCGGCGCGACTCTCGCCCGCCAGATCCGCGAAAGCGAGGCCCCGCTCGGACGTTGTACGCCCATCCTCGGGCTCTCTGCGGCGGCGGATGCCGCAGATCGGGCCAGTTGTCTCGCGGCCGGCATGGACGACTACCTGACCAAGCCGGTCGACAACGAAGATTTGGTGGCAACCGT
>CAITYE010000557.1 GCA_903896535.1 uncultured Paracraurococcus sp. | reverse complement strand
GAGGCGGAGTGGCGTGCGTTTGGTCGCCGCGGTCTTCGGCGGTGCATCCAGCCGCGAGCGCGACCAGCATATGATGGCCCTGCTCGATCAGGGCTTCGAGACGATGGGCGTGGCCCCGCGCGTGGCGATGGTCGCCCAGGCGGAGACCGGCTTCGTCCCCTACGCCGGCTGGAACGCCCGCGCCGAGGAAAGCCGCGCGGATCGGCTAAGGGCGCTGCGTGAGGCGCGTGCCGAGCGCGCCCGGGAGGCCCGGGAGGCACGGGCCGAACAGGTTCGCGAGGCGCGCGCCGAACAGGCCAGGGCGGTTCGACAAGCGTTGGCGGAACCAATGCTCCGTGGCCATGTCTATGCGACGACACAGGGCACCGCCCGCGGCGGTCTTTTTGCCGCCCAGGCGGCGCCGCTTGGTCGCAATACAACGGCCTTCCTGGCACCGATGCCGCTGCCGCCGCCGCGCACGGTCCATGCCTCCGCCCAGCCCATTCCGAACGCGGTCGGGCGGGGTAGCATGCAACTTGCCCTCGCCACCCCGCCGCGGCTCGCCAAGGCAGAGCCGATCCGCCTCGCCGCCCTGCCCAAGCCCACCCGCATCGAGCAGGGCGACACCAATCGGGATCGGGAACCGCGCATCAAGCTCGTCTCGGTCAAGCCACCGCCAACGGTGGAAAAGCCTAAGAAGAAATAGGCGTGGCTCGCGCGGCAGCCGGGCGATTCCTCACCCGGCCCCGTCTCATACCAGCGGTCAAATCCCTTGCCCGCTGGTATTGTTTTCCTGGGCCTCATTCGCCGGCCGGAAACCTCCGGTTTACTGGGCTGCGCGGCACTGGTCGCGGCGCCCATTCGGGCGCTCGGCACGAGTCAAAGCCTCGCGCCGTGGGTCTCACACCGAAAAGTACTTCGCCCGCGGGTGATGCAGCACGATCGCGCTCGTGCTCTGTTCCGGGTGCAACTGCCACTCATCGCTGATCGAGACGCCGATCCGCTCGGCGTCCAGCAGCCGCAGCAGCGGCGCCTGGTCCTCCAGCTTGGGGCAGGCGGGATAGCCGAACGAATAGCGCCCGCCGCGATAGCCCTGGCTGAGCATCTTATCGAGGTCACGGTCGTCCTCGCCGGCGAAGCCTAACTCGGCGCGGATGCGCTTGTGGACGTATTCCGCCATTGCCTCGGCCATCTCGACCGACAGACCGTGCAAATAGAGGTAGTCCTGGTAGCGGTTCTCCTCGAACCACTCCCGCGCCATGTCGGATGCCTTCTGGCCGACGGTGACCACCTGCAAGCCGATCACATCGCGGGCCGCCGGCCCATCGCCGATGTCGCGGATGAAGTCGGCAATGCACTCGCCGTCCTGCTTCGGCTGACGCGGCAGGGTGAAGCGGGCGACCTCGGTCTCACCATCGGTCTCAAACAGCACCAGGTCGTTGCCGACGCCGGCGCATTTCCAATACCCGTAGATCGCCTGTGGCCTGAGGATCTGCTGCTCCTCGGTCAGCGTCAGCATGCGTTTCAGGACCGGTCGCAATTCCTGCTTCGCCCAGCCGAGGAATTCTTCCAGGCTGCGGCCTTGCTTCCGGAAGCCCCATTGGAACTGATAAAGGCTGCGCTCATTGATGAAGGGGATGATCGCCTTCGGTGCCGCCTCGATCACCCGGGCGCCCCAGAAGGGCGGCTCCGGTACAGCCTCGCCGGCGGTCACCCGGCCCCGTCGCTCCTGCGCATAGTTGACATCGACGGGGGCGAAGCCGCGCGGGTCGGCCTGGCCCAGGGTGCGGCTCTCGTTTCGCGTCTTACCCTGTCGCCGGGACTGAATCGCGGCCAGGTAATCGTCGAAGCCATTGCCGGTCACCTTGTCCATCAGATGCAGGCCGTCAAAAGCATCCCGGGCATAGGCGACGCGCCCGGTCCCATAAGCCCGGACGCAATCCTCCTCAACGTAGTTGCGGGTCAGCGCCGCACCGCCCAGCAGCACCGGCACATCAAGACCCGTCCGGCTCATTTCCTCCAGGTTCTCGCGCATGACGACCGTCGACTTCACCAGCAGCCCGGACATGCCGATGGCATGCGCCTTGTGCTCCCGGGCGGCGGCGATCATGTCGGCGACCGGCACCTTGATACCAAGATTGACCACCCGATAGCCGTTATTGGTCAGGATGATATCGACCAGATTTTTGCCGATATCGTGGACGTCGCCCTTCACGGTCGCCAGCACAATGGTGCCCTTTTCCTGTCCGGCGATCTTCTCCATGAAGGGTTCCAGATAGGCGACGGCGGCCTTCATGGTCTCGGCCGATTGCAGCACGAAGGGCAGTTGCATCTTGCCCGCGCCGAACAACTCCCCCACCACCTTCATGCCGTCGAGCAGGACATCGTTGATGATCGAAAGCGGCGCCAACCCTTGATCGAGCGCCGACTGCAATTCGGTATCCAGCCCCTTGCGGTCGCCGTCGATGATCCGGTCCTTCAAGCGCCCTTCCACCGTTTCGGCCCGCGGCCTGGCGACCGCGTCGGCGGCCTTGCGGCCGGCAAAGATCGCCAGGACGCGCTGCAACGGATCGTAATCCTCCCGACGACGATCAAAGATCAGGTCCTCGGCGACCGCCGCCTCCTCGGGCGGGATCTGATGCAGCGGCTTGATCTTCGAGACATGCACGATCGCCCCGCTCATCCCCGCCTTCACCGCGAGGTCGAGGAAGACGCTGTTCAGCGCGTGCCGGGCCGGCGGGTTAAGGCCAAAGCTGATGTTCGACAGGCCAAGGATGATCTGGATATCGGGAAACTCGTCCCGGATCATCCGTATGCCCTCAAGCGTCCAGAGCCCGAGCTTGCGGTCATCCTCATTGCCGGTGGCGATGGTGAAGGTCAGCGGGTCGATCAGCAGGTCGGACTGCACGAGCCCGTGTTTGTTGCAGGCGAAATCGACCAACCGGCGGGTGATCCGCAGCTTGTCCTCGGCGGTCTTGGCCATGCCTTGTTCGTCGATCGTCAGCGCGATTACGGCTGCGCCGAACTTCTTCGCCAGCACCAGCCGGTCATGCGCCGCCTGTTCGCCGTCCTCGAAGTTGATCGAATTGATGATCGCCTTGCCGCCATGGAGCTTGAGCGCAGCCTCGATCACCGGCGTCTCGGTCGAATCGATCACCAGCGGGGCATTTACGCTGGCCGTGAAGCGGGTGATCACCTGGTTCATCTCGGCCATCTCATCGCGGCCGACGAAGGCGGTGCAGATATCGAGGCTGTTCGAGCCCTCGACGACCTGCTCGCGGCCGATTGCCACGCAGCCATCCCAGTCATGCGCCGCCTGGCGTTCCCGCCAGGCCCTGGAGCCATTGGCGTTGCAACGCTCGCCGATCGAGAAGTAGCTGTTTTCCTGCCGGAGCGGGACGGCTCCGTAGAGCGAGGCCACGGCAGGCACGTTGAAGATCTTGCGGGCGACCGGCGCCGGGCGCCAGGCGTCGTGCTTGCGCAACATCTGATCGAGGGCGGCGATATGCGGCGTTGAGGTGCCGCAGCAGCCGCCGATCAGGTTCACCCCATCCTCGCGCACGAAGCGCTCGACCCAGCTCGCCATCTCGGCAGCCCCGAGCGGGTAGTGGGTCTTGCCGTCCACCAGTTCCGGCAGTCCGGCATTGGGCTGGACGGAAATCAAGCCGGGCCAGTTCTGCGACAGATAGCGCACATGCTCGGCCATCTCCTGCGGGCCAGTGGCGCAGTTCAGGCCCATCAGGGCGACGTCGAGCGCTTGCACCACGGTTGTCGCGGCGGCG
>CAITYE010000556.1 GCA_903896535.1 uncultured Paracraurococcus sp. | reverse complement strand
CTGCTACGTCGTCGCCCTGATGCAGCAAAGGTGATGGCCTTACCGATCTGGAGTGGTTGAGTGAAATGCTGGGCCTTTGGCCGATGTATCGCCGCGGATGAGCCAGGTGTCATTCGCGCTGCTGCCGACCGCCGTCTTGCCTGAGGAGGCCGCGGATACGCCGCTGCTCGCTGGCGGCCGGCTGTTGTTGCTGGGCGCGCGGCGGTCCGGGACCACTTGGCTTGGCAAAATTTTCGACAGCCATCCCAAAGTGCTTTACCGGCATGAGCCGGATACCGTCGTGCGTACCCGGGCCTTCCCGGATTTTTGTACCGATGCCGATGTCGTCGCGCATCGCGGCGAAGCCCGCGATTATCTGCTGCGGATGGCTGGGGTCCGGACCCTGAAATCCGCCGGATCGCTGCCGCTGCTGCCGAAATCCTATCAGGACAAGGCGACTTTTCAGCTGCGCCGCGCGATTGTCCTCGGTCTGAAGGCCTGTGAGCAGATCCCGCCGCTCCGTGGCTGGGCCCGTCATGTCGCCATTCCCGACCTGCTGGGCGCCCAGGCGATGGATCAGGCGCCTTTCTGCGTCATCAAGTCGGTCATTTCCTGCGGCCGCGTTGCTCTCTATGCGGAGGCCATGCCGGAGGCGCGCATCCTGCTGATCCTGCGACACCCCTGCGGGCAGGTCGCCTCGACCATGCGCGGCGTGGCACAGCATAAATTCGAGAAGCAGGTCCCGATCGAGGAGATCATCGGGCTGCCCCAGGCCGATCGCTACGGTCTGACCCGGGCGGGCCTGCAAGCGATGTCGGAAGCCGAGCGACATGCCTGGCATTGGGCGATCCTGAACGAAAAGGCCCTGGACGACCTGCCGGAGGACGGCCGGGGCCGGGTGCTGCGCTACGAGGATCTCTGCAACGCGCCAGTGGCGGTGGCGCATGAGTTGCTGGATTTTGCCGGCCTTGCCTGGGACCCGCAGGTCGATCGTTTCCTCGAGGATAGCACCCGGCCGACGTCGCGCGATCGCTACTACCGGGTCGAGAAGGACCCGATCATTGCCATGAATAAGTGGCGCCAGGAACTGAGCGCCGAGGATCAGCGCAGCATCATGGCGGTCGCTGCTCAGACCAAGGTGGGACAGCGCTTCCTCGACGCCTGACGCCCTGCCGATCTGCTATAGCGTGCCACGCCCCAGGTCGTGCGGGGCAAGGAAAGCCCCGTGCCCGAGACTGCCCGACCGCTGCGCCTGCTGACCTTCAGTACGCTCTATCCGAATCCGGCCCAGCCCAATCATGGGGTCTTTGTCGAGAATCGGCTGCGCCAATTGCTCGCCAGCGGCGCCGCGGAAAGCACGGTGCTGGCGCCCATTCCATGGTTTCCCGGACGAACTGGCGGCGATGCGCGCGCCTTCGGTCAGGAACGCCGCCACGGCATCGCGGTGCATCATCCGCGCTTTCTCGCCCTGCCCGGGCTCGGCATGGCGACCAACCCTGGTGCGCTCTATCTCGCCGCGCGGGCCGAGCTGGCCCGGATGGTCGCCGCTGGCTTCCGCTTCGATGCCATCGATGGCCACTACCTGTTTCCGGATGGCGTCGCGGCGATCCGGCTTGGGCGTGACTATGGCGTGCCCGTGGTGCTGACGGCGCGCGGTTCCGACACCAGCCAATTGCCGCATTACCGCCTACCCGGGCGGATGATCCGCGCCGCGATCCGCGACGCGGCGGCGCTGATCGCGGTCAGCGCCGGGCTCAAGGAAGGCCTGGTCGCGCAGGGCGCCCCGCCCGAGAAGGTGACGGTGCTGCGCAACGGCGTTGATCTCGGCCTTTTTCGCCCGCCGGCGGATCGTGCGGCGGCCCGGCAGGCCAGTGGAATGGTGGGCCCGACCCTGCTTTCCGTCGGCCATCTGATCGAACGCAAGGGGCATGACCACATCATCCGCGCGCTGCCGCTGCTGCCCGACCATGCCCTGCTGATTCTGGGGGAGGGGCCTGAGCGCGCGGCGCTGCAGGCGCTGGCCGATCGGCTTGGGGTCGCCGAGCGGGTGCGGATGCCGGGCGTGCAGCCCCATGCGGCGCTGGCCGCCTATTACGGCGCTGCCGATCTGCTGGTGCTCGCCTCGGCCCGCGAAGGCTGGGCGAATGTGCTGCTGGAGGCGATGGCCTGCGGCACGCCAGTGCTCTCCAGCCCGGCCTGGGGCGCGCGCGAGGCCGTTGCGGCGCCGGAAGCGGGGCTGGTGATGACAGAGACGACGCCTGAGACGATCGCCGCCGGCGTGCGTGCGGTCGCCGCCCGGGCGACCGATCGGTCGGCGACGCGGCGTTATGCCGAAGCCTTCGGCTGGGAGGCGACGACCGAAGGTCAGCTCGCCCTGTTCCGCCGCGTTATCGCGGCGCGCCCGCCTGCGGCGACTGCCCGGCCTTCGAACAGCGCGGCATAGGTCGCGAACATCACCTCCTGGTCGTAGTCGTGCTCGGCCTTGGCGCGGTTCGCCGCGCCAAGCCGCGCCCGCAGCCCGGCATCGCCAAGCAGCGTCGTCAGCGCCCCGGCCAGGGCCTTTTCGTCCTGTGCCACCGCGAGTGGACGGTTCGCTTCGGCCAGCATCAGTGGCACGTCGCCGACCGCGGTTGCCGCGATCGGCAGGCCGCTCGCCATCGCCTCCATGACCGAAAAGGGCATCTGTTCGGTATCGGAGGAAAGGGCGAAGAGGTCCATCGCCCGGTAGGCCGCCGCCGGGTCCGGCACATGGCCGAGGAAGCGCACCCGGTCGGTGAGGTCGAGCGATGCGGCCTCCGCCTCCAGCGCCGGCCGCTCGCCGCCATCGCCGATCACCGCAAGCCGGGCCGCGATGCCTTGTTGCTTGAGCCGCGCGAGCGCCTGCAACAGGCGGCCGATATTCTTCTCCCGTCGCAAGGCGGCGACGGTGCCGATCAGCGGTCCTGCCCCCGGCACGGGGAGATCGGCGCTGGGACCGTCCGGCCGAAAACGGCCGAGATCGAGCCCATTCGGGACGTAATGCAGCCGCTGCGCGGGCAGCTTCCAGAGATCCCGGGCATGGCCAAACAACACCTGCGAGGGCAGGACGATCTCGCTCCGTCGCAGCACGAGACGGCGCGTCCAGATGCGGCGCGGGCGCTGTCCCTGCGCCTCATCCGGGCCGAAGCCGTCCTCCATATGGACATGCCGCAGGCGCGGCGGCAGCAGGTTCGCCATTGCCCATTCGATGCTGCCCCAATTATTCGTGACGAGCGCATCGGGCGGGGCGGTACGGCAATACTGACGGATCAGCGCGAGATTGTGCCGGGTATCCCCCTTGCGGAGGTCAAGCTGCGGATATTCGACGGCAAGACTGGGATCGAGGCGTTCGCGACAGGCGTAATTGCCATCCATGGCGACGATGCGGTGGCGCCAGCGATTCCCGAAGTGGTTGAGGATGGCGGCGGCCCGGACCTGCGGCCCGCCAGTCGCGAAGGTCGCGAAGACGTGCAGGATCTCGAAGGGCTGGGCCATCAGCGGGCGTGGATGGCAATGGCGCGGTGGATGAAGGCGGTGCGGTCGCCCTCTGGCTGCCAGCCGAGCTCGCGCTTGGCGCCGCTGCAGTCGAAGCTGGCCCGCAGCCCGCGTGAGACGAAGTCGCGGCGACTGGGCGCTGGCACCTGCCGGCCGGTAGCCCGCTTGATCACCCACTTGCCCATATCCTCGCCCCAGAGCCAGCTTGGCGATTGCGGGTGGAAGCGCAGCGGGCGTTCCAGCGTCTTGGCCAGTTCAGCGAGGTATTCGCGCGCCGAGAGCCGGACATCGCCGACCAGGTTATAGGTGCGGCCCTCGATCCCCGGGACCTCGGCGGCGCGGAGGATGGCGCTGGCGACGTCATCGACCAGCACCCAGGGCAGCGGGTTGCGGCCATCGTTCCAGCCGATGCAGTGCTGTTCGGCGTTGAAGAAACCGAGGCCCGAATGGAAGGGCGAGGTGCCTTCGCCGATCACCAGGCCGGGACGCAGGATCACCACCGGCAGCTTATCCTCGGCGTGCATTTGCAATAGGCGCCGGTCGGCGATCGCCTTGGCGCGGGCATAATCCGCGCGTTCCGCGTCCTGCGGATCGGGCGGTGTCGCCTCCGTCACGGTGCCGGCATCGGGGCCCAGATAGAGCGATGCGATGGAGCCGACATGCACCAGCCGCTTGACGCCCTGTGCCAGGCAGGCGCGGGCCACCGTCTCCGCACCGCCGACCATGGCAGCGCGGATCGCCTCGAAATTCGCACCGCCCCCGCCATGGGCGAGATTGATCACGATGGGGGCATCGCCGATGGCCGCGGCGACTGCGGCCTCGTTGCCGATGCTGCCGCGGCTGAGCGTGATGCGCGGGTCGGCGAAAAGCGCCGGCAGGTTGACGGCGTTGCGCGCCATCACCGTCACCGGATGCCCAGCCGCCAGTAATTGGCGCACCAGGGCGGTTCCGATGAAGCCGGTGCCACCCAGCACCGCGATGCGCGGCTTGTCGGCTGGTGTGGGGGGCGGCGTGGCCAGGGCAGGGGCAGGGGGCGGCGTGGCGGGACGGAAGGCCTGCGCCGCTGCTCGCTCGCAGGTATCGACCAGCATGGCGCCGAAGGCCGCATCACATTCTGGCGCCCGGCCGGCATCGAGGGCAGCGTGAAAGGCGCGGATGCTACCCCGCATGGAGAGGAAGAAGGCGTCGCTCCGGCCCTTCAGCTTGGCGGTTGAGAGCGCATAATTGGTCAGCCCCTGCACACTGCCAGCCATCAGCGCGAGGCCGCTTCGGCTGCCGGAGACGGCGCCATCGACCGCCTCCAGCCAACGCGAGCGGCCATGCGTATAGAAGCGATTGGCCAGGATATCGGCGACCGCCACGCCGTCATCGCAGATCGCCGTAATCTGCCAGAAGGGGAATTCCTGGCCGACCGCGAAGCGCAGTTGCGCCGGTAGCTGCGTCCCTTGCAGGGACAGCTCGGCCGAGGCGTGGAAGGAGACGCCGGGCGAGATTTCCCGCCCCGGCGCCGCCTGCACAGTGAGGTCGCCGAAGGGCCCCGCCAGCGCGGCGAGCTGGGAGAGGGGATGCACCGCCTGTTCCAGCAGGATGTTCAGTGGGCGGCGGAACATCCAATGGCTGAACTGGCGCGCTACCAGCTGGCGGAGTGGCACGTTATAAAGGCAGGCGATGAAGCGTGGCTTGCCCAGGCGCCGCGCCGTCAGCGCCTCGCGCAGCGCGACGAAGGCCGGGTGATAAACGAAATTTTGATTGACCCCGAGTGTGGCGCCTGAGGTTCCGGCGGCGGCGATGAGCGTGGCGCATTCGGCACCGCTGCTCGCGAGGGGCTTCTCGAGCAGCACCGGCTTGCCGGCGGCAAGCAGTTCCTGCCCGACCGCGGCGTGCAGGTCGGGCGGCACCAGCACATGCGCGGCGTCGAAGGCATCGGCAGCCAACGCCTCAGCGATCGAGGTGAAGTGACGCGGGACACGGTAAGCGCGAGCCAGGCGCTCGGCGGCGCTGGCATCGGGATCGACAACAGCGGCGAGGACGACGCCGGGGGTGTCCTGCAACGCCTCCGCATGAACCCGGGAGATGTAGCCCGCCCCGATCAACGCCACTCTACGCATACCTGACCCCTCCAGCCTGCTCGGCGGCTTCGTCTTCGTTCCCGCCTCATGCCGGACAAGGGGCCGGAAGGACAACGTGCGGTTACAGCTTCCTCCTATGCGGCCGGGCGGCGGCCGGCAACTGCGCGCGCGATGACGTTTTATCGCACCGCTAGCGCCGCCGCGGGGCAGGCTCTATGGCTAGGCCGGATAGTCCCCTGGTCGCGAGCGTGGCCGGGGTGCGCCCGGGATGCGCATCGGCCTACGGCGCCGCGATCTGATGGATGGGGAGACAGGGCGCGAAGATGGAGCAGGCAATTCCCGAGACTCCAAGCCCTGCACACCAGAATATCGGCCGGCGAGTTGGCATCGCCTCGATCTACGCGGTGCTGCAGCGGGTCGTGATGCGCGGCCTTGGTTTTGGCAGCACGCTGATCCTGGTGCGGCTCCTGAGCCCGGAGGATTTCGGCATCGCGGTGCTGGCGAGCGCGGTGCTGGCGACGCTCGATCTGCTCACCTGGACCGGCTTCGGACTGGCGATCGTGCGCATGCCGGCGCCGCGCGCGGGGCATTACGACACTGCCTTTACGCTAACGGTACTGCGCGGCGCGGTGCTCGCGGTGATCCTGTTCGCGCTTGCCGACTGGCAGGCGGGATTTATGAACGAGCCGCGGCTTGCGCCGGTGATCCACGTCATCGCCATCACCGTTTTTGTCGATTCGCTGGCCAGCATGCGGCTGGTCGATTTCCATCGCGATCTGCGCTTCGACGTGCTGCTGCGTTACGCCGTGGTCGGCAAGGTGCTGGCGATGCTGGTCTCCATTCCACTCGCCTTTATCCTGCAGAACTACTGGGCCCTGGTGCTGGGCAACCTGGTCAGCAGGGCGCTGTGCGTGCCTTACAGCTACTGGCTGGCTCCGCACCGTCCGCGCCTGACTTTCGGTGAATGGCGCGAGCTGTTTAGATTTTCGAAATGGGTTCTGTTGAACAATGTCTGCGTCGTGTTCGATCAGCAGGTGATGAATTTCGTGGTCGGCCGGGTGCAGGGCGTTTCCGCGATCGGTCTCTATCAAGTCGGGGCACAGATCGGCCTGCTGCCAATCACCGAACTCGCCGCCCCTATCCGGCAGCCCTTCTATGCGGGTTTTGCGCGGATCTATCATGACCTAGTCGAATTGCGCCGGCAGTTCCTGACCGGCCTTGAGCTGTTATGGGTGCTTCTCCTGCCGCTCAGCCTCGGCATCGCCTTGACCGGGCGGGAGGCGACGCTGCTCTTTCTCGGCCCGCAATGGACCGAGGCAATTCCGCTATTGCCGCTGATCGCTCTTTTCGGGCTGACCGACGCGATCGGCCAGAACACCCACAATCTCTTCATCGTGCTGAACCGCCAGGCCCGGCTGGTCGTCAGCTACTTCGCCCTGGTCGTGCTGCGCTTGATCGTGGTTTATGTCGGCACCCTCAAGGCGGGCATTCTGGGCGCCGCCTGGGCCATGCTGCTCACCTCCTGCTTGAATGCGATCGTCTGGCAATGGTTGGCCAACCAGCTTTTGGCGATCAGCCTGCGGGACTTGGCGAGGCGCTTCTGGCGGCCTGGCGTCGCTGCTCTGCTACTGGTCGCTGTGGTGTGGCCGATCCCGGACGATATCGGCCCGCGCCTCGGCATCACGATCTGGCCGACGGTAACTTCGCTGGCGATCAAGACAGTGCTGGGCGCCGTGGCCTATATCGGAATGCTTGGCCTTTGCTGGTGGCTCTCCGGGCAGCCCCGGCCTTCGGCTGAGAGCCATATTCTGGCGTGGAGTGGCGCCGCCCTCAGGCGCCTCAGGCGGCCGGGCATCTCGGCCCAGCCAAGCTAAAGGAGACCGCGTACGATGTCGGCTATCCTCTATGCTTTCACCTGTCTTTGCGTGGTCTGGCTGGCGATCTGGACCATGCTGCCCAAGCCCTACACCAAGCCGACTTGGTGGCCCTATACGTGGTTCCCCTTCGATATGCTGGAGGATGCCGCCCCGCCGCCGCCCGTCGAAGCCGCGACGCCGGAAGCCCTCCCGCCCTCGCGCGGTGGCAGCCCCTTCAAGCGCGACTGGACCGTCCGGGTGGCCCGCGACGCGGCAGCAGAGATCTCCGCTGCTATACCTGTCGCTCCCACCCCGCCCAGCCAGACAAATTGGCGTGGCCGGGCCGATGAGCAGCGGCAGAATCCGTCAGGTCGTGGCGAAGGGCGCGGCGATAAAACGGGTGCTGATCCGGCCCGGCGATGATCGGCGAAGTGCCCTTTCCTTTCTGCCCCATGCAGGGCATTCCCTCAGGCGTTCGACGTCACGCCCGCGGAGTATCGCTTGCCCGACCCCCATCCGATCGAGGCTGCCGCACCCCGGATCGCCGTACTGGTACCCTGCTATAACGAGGAAGTCGCGATCCCGAAGGTGATTGCCGCCTTCCGCGCTGCCCTGCCGCAGGCGACCATCTACGTCTACGACAATAACTCGCGCGATCGCACCAGCGAGGTCGCCCGGGCCGCCGGCGCCGTGGTCCGTTGCGAGACGTTGCAGGGCAAGGGCCATGTGGTACGGCGGATGTTCGCTGATATCGAAGCGGACGCCTATGTGCTGGTCGATGGCGACGATACCTACGAGGCCGCTGCCGCGCCAAAGATGGTCGAGAAGCTTTTCGCCGAGCAGCTCGACATGGTGACCGGCGTCCGGGTGAGTGAGATCACCGAGGCCTATCGTCCCGGCCACAAGCTGGGCAATTTCATGCTGACCGGCATGGTGCGGTCCATCTTCGGCGATCGCATCTCCGATATGCTCTCGGGCTATCGGGTCTTCTCGCGCCGCTTCGTGAAAAGCTTCCCCGCCTTAGCCGGCGGCTTCGAGACGGAGACCGAGTTCACCGTCCATGCCCTCGGCCTCATGCTGCCGGTGGGCGAGGTGCAGACCGCCTACAAGGAACGCCCGCCCGGCTCGATCAGCAAGCTGCGGACCTATTCGGATGGCTGGCGCATTCTCAAGGCGATCATTGCCCTGGTGAAGCGGGAACGACCACTGGCCTTCTTCGGCTGGCTTGCCGCCATCCTCGCCCTGTTTGGGCTGTTGCTGGGTCTGCCCGTGCTGCTCACCTTCGCCGCGACCGGCCTCGTGCCCCGGCTGCCGACCGCGATCCTGGCCATGGGGCTCTATCTCCTCGCGGCGCTCTTGCTCACCGGCGGCTTGATCCTCGATACGGTTACCCGCGGCCGGATGGAGGCCAAGCGGATGGCCTATCTGGCGGTCCCGGGGCCGGCGGCCAAATAACGGATACCAGCGGCGCGAGGCTTTGACTCGTACCGAGCGCCCGAACGGGCGCCGCGGCCAATGCCGCGCAGCCGTCGCGGCCAACGCCGCGCAGCCGTCGCGGCCAACGCCGCGCAGCCGTCGCGGCCAACGCCGCGCAGCCGTCG
>CAITYE010000555.1 GCA_903896535.1 uncultured Paracraurococcus sp. | reverse complement strand
TAGGCGGATCGCCTCTCCCCGGCAGGTGAAGAAGGTGCCGGGCCAGGGGTTCAGCGCCCGCACCTGCCGCTCGATCAGCGCCGCCGGCCGCGTCCAGTCGATGGCGCCATCGGCCTTGCCGAGCTTGCCGGCATAGGTGACACCGTCCGCCGGTTGCGGCACCTCGGGCGGGATCGCCGCCAGGGTCTCCACGATCAGCTGTGCGCCGAGGCTGGCCAGCGCGTCGTGCAGCTCGGGCAGGGTGGACGCGGGGCCGATCGGGATCGCCGCATGGCGCAGCATCGGGCCGGTATCGAGGCCGGCCTCCATCTGCATGATGGTCACGCCGGTCTCGGCATCGCCGGCCAGCAGCGCGGCATGGATCGGCGCCGCGCCGCGCCAGCGCGGCAGCAGGGAGGCATGGATATTGAGGCAGCCCAGCCGCGGCGCCGCCAGCATGGCCGGCGGCAGGATCAGCCCATAGGCCGCGACGATGGCGGCATCGAGGTCGAGTGCGGCGAAAGCCGCCTGTGCCGCGGGGTCCTGCCGCAGCCGCGCGGGGCTGTGGACGGCCAGGCCCAGCGCCTCGGCGGCGCGCTGCACCGGGCAGGGCGTCTCCCGCTGGCCGCGCCCCGCGGGACGGGGCGGCTGGCAATAGACGGCGGCGATGGCGTGCCCGGCCGCGTGCAGCGCCTGCAGCGCCGGCACCGCGAAATCCGGGCTGCCCATGAAAGCCAGGCGCACCCGTTCAGTCCTGCGCCTTCAGGCGCAGATCCTTGGCAAGCTTGCGGAGCAGCATGTTGCGCTTCAAGGCGCTCAGGTGATCGACGAAGAGCACGCCGTTCAGGTGGTCCAGCTCGTGTTGCAGGCAGGCGGCGAGCAGCCCTTCGGCCTCAATCTCCCGCTTCGCCCCGCCCAGGTCGTGATAGCGCATCCGCACCCGCGCCGGACGCGCCACCTCGGCATACTGGCCGGGGAGGGAGAGGCAGCCTTCCTCCCGCACCGCGATCGCCTCGGATTCCGCCGTGATCTCAGGATTGACCAGCACCATCGGGTCCGGCGCCTCGTTCTTCTGCAGATCGACGACAAAGATCCGCAGCGTCACGCCGATCTGCGGCGCGGCGAGGCCGATGCCGGGGGCGGCGTACATGGTCGCCAGCATGCGCGGGGCAAGGTCGCGGACGGCGTCGCCATCGGCCGCACCGACCGCCCGCGCCTTGGCCCGCAGCCGGGTGTCGGGCACGAGCAGAATGGGGAGAGTGGCAGACGCTGTCATGGTGCCGCCAATGTGGCGCGACCGCTACGCCGGTGCAACGCCGTGGCGCCCCCCCCTTGCAACCGGGGGGTCGCCTGACAAGATCATACGAAGGCCGGGGTGCTTCGGGTCCCGGCCGTTGTCTCGCTCCACACGAGGAGGCTTTGGGTGTCGCGTCCTTCGGTTTTCGGCTCGCCGCTGTTTCTGGGTTTCGACCATCTCGAACAGATGGTCGATCGCCTGCAGAAAAGCGCCGATGGCTACCCGCCCTACAATATCGAGCAGGTCGGCGAGAGCCGGTTGCGTATCAGCTTGGCCGTGGCGGGCTTCAGCATGGACGACCTGCAGATCACCCAGGAAGACAACCAGTTGGTCATCCGGGGGCGGCAGAAGGAGGACGGCGAAGGCCGGATCTTCATCCATCGTGGCATTGCCTCCCGCCAATTCCAGCGCGCCTTCGTGCTGGCCGAAGGGATTGATGTGGAGGGCGCCTGGCTGAAGGACGGGCTGCTGCATGTCGATCTCCGCCGGCCGCAGCCTGAAGTGC
The DNA here is from genome assembly GCA_903896535.1 of uncultured Paracraurococcus sp. Classification (GTDB taxonomy): domain Bacteria; phylum Pseudomonadota; class Alphaproteobacteria; order Acetobacterales; family Acetobacteraceae; genus CAITYE01. The sequence continues at coordinate 1,534 of CAITYE010000555.1, read as the reverse complement.
GGGTGAAGACCATTCCGATCAACGGCCAGCAGGGCCGGGAGACCATGGTCAGCGGGGCCGCACGGCCCGTTGTCGATGGGCGTGCCAGCCGGGACTGACCCCCGGAACGGACGCTGCAACCGATGCATGGGCTGCGGCCATGCGGGAACAGGAGTAATTGCGATGACCGACGATGAGGACATCATCACGACCGAGACCGAGGGTGAGGGCGCGCCGGGCTATGTGGCGCTGCGCCACATGTCGCCGCTCGACTGGGCGCGCTTCGGGACCCACCAGATCGCCTATATCCGACCGGTGCTGGTGAACGGCGTCGCGGGCATATCGATCCACGCCGCCGACGGCACGCCGATCGGCGCCGCGCCGACCGCCGAGCTGGCGATCGTCGCCATCCGCCAGCATGAGATGGCGCCCGCCCGGGTCCACTGAGACCCAGCGGGGGGCCGTTGGAAACGCGCCCGGCCCGGGACGCGGGCTGGGCGGCGGTGCGGGCCATGCGGTATGCTCCGCGCCCGAGAGCAGAGGGGCAAGCGATGGCGACGAGCGAGTTGGAGACCGCGACCCTCGGCGGTGGCTGTTTCTGGTGCCTGGATGCGGTGTTCCGCGACCTGGTCGGCGTGCACAGCGTGCATTCCGGCTATGCCGGCGGCCATGTGCCGAACCCGACCTATGAGCAGGTCTGCGCCAAGCGCACCGGCCATGCCGAGGTGGTGCAGATTGTCTTCGATCCGGCCGAGATCAGCTTCGCCGATCTGCTGCGGGTCTTCTTCACCATCCACGACCCGACCACCAAGGACCGCCAGGGCAATGATGTCGGCCCGCAATATCGCAGTGTCATCCTCCACCACTCTCCCGCGCAGGAGACCACCGCGCGGGAGGTGATGGCCGAGGTGACCGCGGCCGGCATCTGGGGCGCGCCGCTGGTGACCGAGCTGGTGCCCTTTGACCACTACTGGCCGGGCGAGCCGGAGCATCAGGATTATTTCACCCGCACCCCCTGGTCCGGCTATTGTCAGGTGGTGATCGCCCCCAAGGTGGCGAAGTTCCGCAAGCTTTATGCCGCGCGCCTGAAGCGCCCGGCGACCAACTGAGGCGACCGCCATGGCCCTGTTCGGCAAGCCGGCCCCGACCGGCGATTTCCCGCTCCGCCGCAGTGAGGAGGAATGGCGCCAGGCGCTGAGCCCGGAGGCCTTCCGGGTGCTGCGCGAGCATGGCACGGAGCGCGCCGGCACCAGCCCGCTCAATGCCGAAAAGCGCGCCGGCACCTTCGCCTGCGCCGGCTGCGATGCAGCGCTGTTTGATGCCGCGACCAAATTCGAAAGCGGCACCGGCTGGCCAAGCTTCTTCGCCCCGATCGAGGGCGCCGTCGGCACCACCACCGACCGCAGCTTCTTCATGACGCGGACCGAGGTGCACTGCGCGCAATGCGGCGGTCATCTGGGCCATGTGTTTCCCGATGGGCCGGCGCCCACCGGGCAGCGTTTCTGCATGAATGGCGCGGCGATGCGCTTCGTCCCCCCCCCAAGGGGGAATAGCG
>CAITYE010000554.1 GCA_903896535.1 uncultured Paracraurococcus sp. | reverse complement strand
GCCGCGCTCCAAGGTCCGGGCAAGCTCGGTCCAGTAGCCGAGGCGGTGATATTCCGCCGAGCGGTCGCGGGGATGCGTCCACATCCCGTGCTGAATATGGCCGATCGTCGCCATGTCGAAGGCGTTCAGGCGGAGTTCACGCGGCATCCGCCAGTGTCGCGGCGCCACGCCGCCAGATCAATGCCGGGCGGCGCCCCCGGCAACGCAGGCCCCGGTGATGGCTGCGCTTCCCCCTGATCGGGGACCCCGCCTGGCCCACCTGCGGTGACATCGTGGTCCGCTGAGCCAGACTTGGCCGGATGGGCGGCGGGCATTAGGCTCAGGGATAAGAAAACATCCTGGCGGAGGCAGCTGTGCCCATCGCACTCACGGTCAATGGCGGCCGGCATGAAACAACCGCCGAGGCCGATACCCCCCTGCTCTATGTCCTGCGCAACGATCTCGGGCTGAACGGGCCGCGCTTCGGTTGCGGCACCGGGCAATGCGGCGCCTGCACCGTGCTGGTCGAGGGCGTGCCGTTGCGCGCCTGCCAGCTCGAACTGGGCACGCTTGGCGGGCGGGCGGTGACGACGTTGGAAGGCCTCGGCACGCCGGCGCAGCCGCACAAGCTGCAGCGGGCCTTCATCGCCGAACAAGCGGCGCAATGCGGCTATTGCGCCAATGGCATGATCCTCGCCGCCAAGGCGCTGCTGGATGCGACGCCCGAGCCCTCGGAGGCGGAAATCCGCCAATACCTCGATCCCTATCTTTGCCGCTGTGGCACGCATCACCGCATCGTCGCCGCCGTGCAGCGCGCGATCCGGGAGGGCTGAGGCATGCCCAGGCTCCCGCGCCGTACCCTCGGCGGCATCGCCCTTGGCTTCGCCTTCGCCACGCCGCAGGCGACCCGCGCCCAGACGGCGGCGCCGCGCCTGCCCGGCAGCCTGAACACCGCCCGCCGCCTGGATGCCTGGCTGCGGATCGGGCCGGACGGCATCACGATCCTCACCGGTAAGGTCGAGCTGGGCCAGGGCGCCGTCACCGCGCTCTGCCAAATGGCGGCGGAGGAGCTCGATGTCGCGCCCGCGCGGCTGCGCATCATCTCCGGCGATACCGCCGCAACGCCGGATGAGGGCTATACCGCCGGCAGCCAATCGATCGAGAATGGCGGCGCCGCGCTCCGCTACGCCGCCGCGGAGGCGCGGGCCATCCTGCTTGACCTCGCCGCGCAGCGCTTCGGCGTCCCGGTGGAGGGCCTCCGGGTCGATGACGGCACCATCCGCGCGCCCGATGGGCGCAGCATCGCCTACGAGGCATTGGCCGCCGCCAACCCGCTGGCACGCGAGGCGTCCGGCCGTGTGGCGCCGAAGCCGCCGGCAGCGCATCGCCTGGTCGGCACCTCCCTCCCCCGCCTCGACATCCCGGCCAAGGTCATGGGCGAGGCAATCTATGTGCAGGACATGCGCCTGCCGGACATGCTGTTCGGGCGGGTCGTGCGCCCGCCGAGCTATGCCGCGACGCTGCGCGCGGTCGATCTCGACGCTATCCGGGCGCTGCCTGGCGTCGTCGCGGTGGTGCGGGATGGCCGCTTCCTCGGTGTGGTCGCGGTGCGCGAGGAGCAGGCGATCAAGGCCCGCGCCGCGCTGCAACGGGCGGCGGCCTGGGATATGCCGGCCAGTCTGCCCGATCCCGCCCGGCTGCATGCAACGCTGAAGGGGCTGAAGACCGATACCACCATCCCTTCGGAAAAGCGGGGCGAGGCGCCGCCGGCCGTCAAGCAGCTGTCGGCCAGCTATACCAAGCGGTACTTCGCGCATGCCTCGATCGGGCCCTCCTGCGCCGTCGCGGCCTATGGGCCGGATGGCGCGGCGCTGCGGGTCTGGTCGCATACCCAGGGCGTCTTCCCGCTGCGCCGCGACCTCGCCAAGGCGCTGCGGCTCGCGGAGGCGGCGATCACCGTCAGCCATGTCCAGGGCGCCGGCTGCTACGGCCATAACGGCGCCGATGACGTGGCGCTGGACGCCGCGCTGCTCGCCCGCGCCGTGCCGGGGCGGCCGGTGAAGCTGCAATGGATGCGCGACGACGAGTTCGCCTGGGAACCCTACAACCCCGCGATGGAAATGGCGCTCTCGGCCGGCCTTTCGGCCGAGGGGCGCATCGTCGAATGGACCCATGAGGTCTGGTCGAATCACCACAATATGCGGCCTGGCCAATCGAAAGACGGGGTGAACCTGTTGGCCGCCTGGCATCTGGCGGAACCGCGCGCCCCTTCCTATCCCGTCGCGGCGCCGCAGCCCTTCGGCGCCGGCGATCGGAACGCCGTGCCGCTCTATGATTTTCCGAACCAACGGATCGTCAATCACCTGGTGGTGGAGATGCCCGTGCGCGTCTCGGCGCTGCGAACGCTGGGGGCCTATGGCAATGTCTTCGCACTGGAATCCTTCATGGATGAGTTGGCGGCGGCGGCCGGCGTCGATCCCGCCCAGTTCCGCCTGAACCACCTGAAGGATGCCCGCGCCCGGGCGGTGATCGAGGCCGTGGTCAAGCTCGCCGGCGAGGATGCCAGCCCGCTGCCGCGCGGGCTCGGCTTCGCCCGCTACAAGAACACCTCGGCCTATGTCGCCTGCATCGCTGAGGTGGCGCTGGATCGCGCCAGCGGCACGGTGCGGGTGCCGCGGATCTGGTCGGCGGTCGATTCCGGACAGGTCATCTCGCCGGACGGCCTCCTGAACCAGATCGAAGGCGGCATCCTCCAGGCCGTCTCCTGGACGCTGAAGGAGGAGGTGCGCTTCGACACCGCGCGCATCCTGACGCGTGGCTGGGAAGACTACCCGATCCTCACCTTCTCCGAAGCGCCGAAGCTGCGGACGACCGTCCTCAACCGCCAGGACCTACCGCCATTGGGCGCGGGGGAAGCCAGCCAGGGCCCAGCGGTCGCCGCCATCGCCAATGCGCTGACGCGGGCGGCGGGCATGCCGATCCGCGCGCTGCCCTATACCCCCGAGCGCATCAAAGAGGCCCTGGCATGACCGAGACCGCATCGCGACGGACCATCCTCGCCGGTAGTACCGCCGGCGGCCTGCTCGCCGCGACGCCGGCTGCCGCCGCCAAGGAAGACCGGCTGATCAGCAGCGAATACTGGGCGGAAAAGGGCCCGGTGAAGCTCTTCCTCTATCGCAAGCGACTCGCGCCGAAGCGCGGGGAGGCGACGCGCCCCGTGCTGTTCATGGTGCATGGCAGCTCGAACTCCGCGGTGCCGAGTTATGATCTGCACGTGCCCGGCAAGGGCGAGTATTCCATGATGAACGTCTTCGCCCGCTGGGGCTGGGATTGCTGGACCATGGACCATGAGGGCTATGGCCGCTCCACCCGCACCGCCGGTAATTCCGACATCGCCTCGGGCGCCGCCGATCTGGCCGCTGCGCTGCCCGTGGTGGCGCGCGAGACCGGCCAGCGCCGGGTTGATATGCTGGGCGAAAGCTCCGGCGCGCTGAGGGCCACGGCCTTCGCCGCGCAACAGCCCGACAGCGTCGGCCGGCTGATCCTTTCGGCCTTCACCTTTACCGGCAAGGACAGCCCGACGCTGATCCAGCGCGCCAAGAACCTTGAGTATTTCCGCACCCATAACCGCCGGCCGCGCGGGCGGGAGATGATCCGCAGCATCTTCACCCGCGACGAGCCCGGCACCTCTGATATGGCGGTAGCGGAGGCGTTGGCCGATGCCGAGCTGAAATTCGGCGAGGATATTCCGACCGGTACCTATCTTGACATGACCTCGAAACTGCCGGTGGTGCAGCCGGAACAGGTGAAGTCGCCGGTGCTGATCATCCGCGGCGAGCATGACGGCATCGCCACCATGGCCGATCTGCTGGATTTCTTCGCCCGCCTGCCGAACGGGGACAAGCAGTTCACGACGCT
>CAITYE010000553.1 GCA_903896535.1 uncultured Paracraurococcus sp. | reverse complement strand
CGCCATGTCCATCCCCGCCCCCGTCGCCGCACCGTTCACCGCGACCAGATAGGGCTTGTCCAGCTCCTGCAGGGTCTTCGGGATGCGATGGACGTGGTTGATCAGGTATTGGCCGCGATCCCAGGCGGTCTGCTGCGCCTGAGCGTTGCGCGCCATGCGCTTCACATCACCGCCCGAACAGAAGATCCGCCCTGCCCCGGTCAGCACCACGCAGCGGACGGCATCATCCACGATGCACTCGCGGAGCGCGGCGTCCCAGGCCTCCAGCATTTCCGTAGTGAAGGCATTCCCAGCATCGGGCCGGTTGAGCGTGATGGTGGCGATGCCCCCGGCTTTCTCGAACAGCAATTCGCTCACCGGCGGTTCCCCCTATTTTGGCGCGCGAGGGAGGCTAGATCACACATCGGCCCGGGGGAAGATAGGATGGGTGACGTCGCGCCGGGTCAGGGTGCCTCGGCCTTGGCCGCCTTGACCGCCCGGCGCAGCTTCGCAATGCCGGCTTGCGGGTGACCACTGCCGCAAAGCCGCGTTCCCTCGGCGGCGAGGCTCCGAGACGGCTCGCGCCGGGCCGCCGGCATGCCAGCCAGCCGCGCGGTGAGGCTCGCGCAGTATTCCGCGCTGTCGCTGGTGACCCGTGGCGGCCCCTCGGCGGTCGCGGCGACGCCGAGCGCCAGCACCAGCAGCGGCGCGGAAAACATCCCGATCATGCTGAGAGTTTTAGCCCCGCGGTGCTCAGGCGCGGGTGTGCGGCACATGACGAAACAGTCATGGCAGGGGAATCCGCAACTCCGCCCGCAGCCCCGGCATCGCTTCGCCCGCGCGCGCGTCGTCCAGCTGCAGGTCCCCCCCGTGTAAATGCGCCACCGCGACCACGAGCGACAGGCCGAGCCCCGAGCCGGGTGTTGCCCGCGCCTTGTCGGCGCGGAAAAAACGCTCTCCCGCCTGGGCGCGATCCTCCGGCGAAAGCCCCGGCCCGTCGTCGCTGACCGCGATCACCAGACCGCTTGCCGTCCGCCGCGCGGCCAGGCGCACGCTGCCACCGGGCGGGGTGAATTTGATGGCATTGTCTAGCAGGTTGGCCACCGCCTGCAGCACCAGATCCCGATCGCCGACCATGGCCAGTTGCTGCGGCAGGTCGACCTCCAGGCGCTGCTCGCGCGCCTCGGCCGAGGCCTCGTAAAGCTCGGCCGCGTCGCGCAGCACAGGCACCAGATCGAACGGCGCGAAAGCCGCGCGTCGGGCGCCCGCCTCGGCTTCCGCGATGCGCAGCAGGGCGCGGAAGATGCGGCTGATATTGTCGAGATCGGCGATCCCTTCCTCGATCGCCGCGCGCAGCGCCACCTCGTCACGCGCCGCACCCACCGCTTCCTCCAGCTTGGCGCGGGCGCGGGCGATGGGCGTGCGCAGGTCGTGCGCAATGGCATCGGAGACGCCGCGCACCCCGACCATCAGCGTGCCGATATGGTCGAGCATGGCATTCATCGTCTGCGCCAGCCGGTCGAACTCATCCTCCCGCCCCGAAAGCGCGACGCGGGACCCGAGATCGCCGCCGCCGATCGCCGCCGCGGTCCGGAAGGCCGGGCGCAGCCGCGCCTGCAGCACGGACCGCAGCAGCCAGGCGCCCAGCAGCGCAAAAAGGATGACGGCGCCGGAGGCCCAGATCACCCCCTCGGTCAGCAACCGGCGGAGCATCTCCCGCTCGGTCTCATCGCGCCCGACCAGCAGGCGCAGCCCAGGCAGGTCCACCCGGTGCAGCCGGGCCTCCACCTCGAAGCCATCATGGCGGACGACGGTGCGGAACCACGCCCTCTCCGCCGCCTCCGGCGGCCAGCGGTCGATATTGCCGGCCAGCCGCAGACTGCCCGAGGCGTCCATCAGCAAATAGATCGCCTCGTTCCCGACATCGACCGCCAGGCGCTCCTCGATCGATTCCGCCACAGCGTTCTGCCCCGCCTCGCGCCAGCGTTCGGACAGCGCCACGGCATCGGCGCGAATCGCCACATCCGTCTGCCGGTCGAGCGCACCCGCCGTCGCCCACCACAGCACCGCGACCAGGGCGATCGCTGCGCTGGCGAACATCGCCGCGAACAGCACGGCGAAGCGGAAGCCAGCGCTTTTGAGCAGCCGCGGGGGCGCGAGCTTGCCAGGCTCGGCACGTCGGCGGGCGGTCAGCGGCGGCGGCACCCGCAGCAGCGGCGTGTTGTCCGGCATTGGCCGGCGATCAGGGCTCGTCGCGCATCATGTAGCCGGCATTGCGCACGGTATGGATCAGCGGCTTGTCAAAACCGCGGTCGATCTTCTGGCGCAGGCGAGAGACATGGACGTCGATGACATTGGTCTGCGGGTCGAAATGGTAGTCCCAGACCTTCTCCAGCAGCATGGTGCGGGTCACCACCTGCCCGGCATGGCGCATGAGATGTTCCAGCAGCCGGAATTCGCGCGGCTGCACCTCGATCCGCTTGCCGGCGCGGGCAACATTGCGGCTCAGCAGATCCAGTTCCAGATCGGCGACCCGCAGCTTGGTTGCCGGCACTTCGGCCGAGGGCCGCCGGCTGAGCACTTCGACGCGGGCCAGCAGTTCAGCGAAGGCGAAGGGCTTGGTCAGGTAGTCGTCGCCGCCCGCCTTCAGCCCCTTCACCCGCTCATCGACCGCCGAGAGGGCGGAGAGGAACAGCACCGGCGTGCGGTTGCCCTGGCTGCGCAGCGTCTCGACCAGCCGGACCCCATCGACGCCGCCCGGCAGCATGCGATCCAGCACCAGCAGGTCGAACGGCTCGGAGGCCGCCAGGAAGAGTCCATCGCGCCCATTGCCTGTATGCTCGACCGTATGCCCAGCCTCCTGCAGCCCCTTCTTCACGAAGCGGGCGACTTCGGCGTCGTCCTCGACCACCAGAATGCGCATGGTGTTCTGTTCCTTGGCCCTGCCCCAGTGTCTACTACGCTGGTGTCTACTACGCTGGTGTCTACTACGCTGGTGTCTACTACGCTGGCCGAAGCCGGATGGCGGGCGCCTCGCCCGGCGGTGTCTTATTGCTCATCCGAGCTGACCTGATCCTACCATGT
>CAITYE010000552.1 GCA_903896535.1 uncultured Paracraurococcus sp. | reverse complement strand
CGAGAAGGGCGGGGCGTCAACGGTCGCGACCCGCAGCAGGGTGCGCGGCCCTTCCGCCGCCCGCTGCGCGGCAGCGCCGCCTGGCCACAGGGTGAGCAGAGCCAGGAGGACGAGGATGGGTACACGCATCAGGGCCTCGCGGGGCTCGAAGGACGCGTCATACGAAGGCTCCTGCCACCGTAGGGTAGGGCCAACAACACGAAATCCCGACATTCTCACGCTAGCTGGTGCCCACAATGCAGGGCCGATCTCATTGCTTTATCCACTCAGATATGGGAAAACGGCGATCGAGGAAATACCTTCGTTCACCTTCTGAAGGCAAGGTCAGCATGCGCCCTATTGCAGTGATAACCCGCGCTTTCGCGCTCTCGGCGCTGATTGTCTTGGTGGGGGCGCCGCCAGCCCGTGCGCAGCAGATCCGCGGCACGCCCGGTGCGCCGAACGCGGTGATCACGCCGCAGGGCCTCAGCCTTCCCGCGCCGGCGCCGAACTTCACTGGCAGCATCATGCCGAACCTCGTTGACAGCCAGCCCGCTTGGCCGCCGCAGGTCATGCCACCGGAACGGGCGCCCAACGTGCTGCTGATTTTGACCGATGATGTGGGGTTCGCTGCACCGTCGACATTTGGCGGCGTGATCCCGACGCCGACGCTCGACCGCGTCGCGCAGGCTGGGCTGCGCTACACCACCTTTCACACCACTGCGCTGTGCTCACCCACGCGTGCCGCCCTGCTGACCGGCCATAACCACCACCAGGTCGGCTTCGGGAACATCTCCGAACTCTCGATGGGGTTCCCCGGCTACAACTCCGTCATTCCGCGAGAGACCGCGACGGTCGGTGCGATCCTGCAGGAAAACGGCTACGCGACCGCCTGGTTCGGCAAGAACCACAACGTGCCGCCCTGGGAGGCCAGCGCCGCAGGTCCCTTCACCAACTGGCCCGTTGGGATGGGGTTCGACTATTTCTACGGCTTTGTCGGCGGTGACACGTCGCAGTGGCAACCGGGCAACCTGTTTCGCAATACCACGCCGATCCATCCCTATAACGGCCAGCCGCGTGGTAGCTGGAACCTGATCACCGCGATGGCCGACGACGCCATTACCTATATCCGTACCAATACCGAGATTGCGCCGACCCGACCTTGGTTCATCCACTACGCGCCGGGCGGCACCCACGCGCCGCATCACCCGCCCCGCGAATGGATCGAGCGGATCGAGGCGATGCACCTGTTCGACGATGGCTGGGAGAAGCTCCGCGAGCGGATTTTTGCCAACCAGCAGAAGCTCGGCGTGATCCCCGCCAATGCGCAGCTGACGCCCTGGCCGGCTGATTTGCTCAAGCCTTGGAACCAACTGACGGACGTCGAGAAGAAGCTCTTCATCCGTCAGGTCAACGTCTACGCCGCCTACCTCGCCTATACCGACGCCGAGATCGGCCGCGTCATTGCCGAGGTTGAGCGGCTTGGCCAGCTCGACAACACCCTGATCATCTACATCAGCGGCGATAACGGCAGCAGCGCCGAAGGCTCGGTCAACGGCACGCCGAACGAGGTCATGTACTTCAACGGCGTATCGCTGGACGCGCAGCACCAGATGCCGTGGTACGATGCCTGGGGGTCTGACCAGACCTATAACCATATGGCGGTCGGCTGGACCTGGGCCTTCGGCACGCCCTATCGCTGGACCAAGCAGGTGGCGTCCCACTTCGGCGGCACCCGAAACGGCATGGCGGTGTCCTGGCCTCGCGGCATCGCCGACCGCGGCGGCATCCGCCACCAGTTCCACCATGTGATCGACGTCGTGCCGACCATCCTGGAAGCGGCCGGCATCCCGCAGCCGCGCTCGGTCAATGGCATCACGCAGCGTCCGATGGCTGGCGCCTCGATGTCCTACAGCTTCCCGAGCGAGGCTGCGGCCGTGCCCTCCAAGCGGCAGACGCAATACTTCGAGATCATGGGCAACCGCGCAATCTACCACGAGGGCTGGATCGCCAGCACGACGCCCCCCGCGCCGCCCTGGGAAGGCACCGCGCCGCGCCCCGCAGACGCGATGAACGGCTATCAGTGGGAACTCTACGACATCACGGCGGACCCATCGCAAAACCGCGACCTCGCCGCTCAGCAGCCGGACCGGCTGCGCGCGATGCGGGACCTTTTTGCCATGGAAGCAACGCGCAACCAGGTCTTCCCGCTGAACGGCAACGGGCTGGCCGGTATGCTGGTGGCGCGTCCTGGCCCGGCGGCGGGGCGGACGCAGTTCGTCTATACCGGGGCGTCCTGCTGCACCCAGGCGAATGCGGCACCGAACATTCTCAACCGCTCGTTCCGCATCACCGCGGAGATCGAGGTGCCGCGGGGCAGCGCGAACGGCATGCTGATGACGCAGGGCGGGCGCTTCTCGGGATGGGGCTTCTACCTCCTCCAGGGGCGGCCGGTCTTCACCATGAACCTGCTCAACCTGCAGCGAGTGAAGTGGGAAGGCACCCAGGCACTGCCAGCCGGCCGGCATACCGTCGTCTTCGACTTCGCCATGAACATGCAGGGGGCGATCCCCTTCGCGCATGGCGGTGTCGGCACGCTGACGGTGGACGGGCAGCAGGTCGCTCAGCGGCCGGTGGAGAAGACGACGCCCTTCACCTTCGCCTGGGACGAGACCTTCGACGTCGGCCTCGACACCGGTAGCCCCGTGGACGACCACGACTATCAGGTGCCCTTCGCCTTCGCCGGGCGGATCGCCAAGATCACGGTGGATCTCGGCGAGGGCACGGTGACGCCGGAGGCGGTGCGCAACTTCGGCGCCCTGATGGCGGCGCGCGCGCGGGCCACGGATGGCGCGACGCCGCCGGCCGGAACGGCGCCAGCCGCTGCCCAGCCGCCGCGGCGCTGACCGGCCGCAGCGGCCGCCCGCCGCTCTCATGATGGGCGCCAGGCCAGGTCTGGCCAGGTTGCGCCAGATTGCGCGGTGCTCGCCGGCATGAAGGCCCGCGCGCTCAAACTGGCCCTCGCCACCATCCTGCTGCTCGTGGGAGTGTTGGTGGCTCTCGCGGTTCCGCCCGCGGCGCGGGAAGCGCGGCGGGATGGTTTCGTGGGCTCAACCGCCTGCGCCGGGTGCCATGCGGGGGAGCACGCGGCCTGGGCCCACAGCGATCATGCGCGCGCGATGATGCCCGCGACGCCGGGCGCCGTCCTCGGCGCGTTCAACGGGACGACCGCCCGCGGCGCCGGCCAATCCGCGACCTTCCTGCGGGAGGGCAACAGCTTCCTCGTCCGCACCGATGGGGCGGATGGGCAGATCGCCGATATTCCCGTTGCCGAGACCTTGGGCGTCGATCCGTTGCAACAGTATCTTGCCCAGTTACCCGACGGACGCCGCCAGGTGCTGCCTTGGGCCTGGGATTCCCGCTCGCCCGATCAGGGTGGGCAACGCTGGTACCATCTGACGCCGGATGAAAGCCTGCGCGCCGGCGATTCCCTGCATTGGACGGGCCGCGATCAGAACTGGAATTTCATGTGTGCGTCCTGCCACGCGACGGGGCTGGTCCGGGGCTACGACCGGACGACCCATCGCTACGACACCACCTGGTCCGAGATGGCTGTGGGCTGCGAGTCCTGCCATGGGCCGGGTGCTGCGCATCTCGCCTGGGCGCGGGACGGCGCGGCTGCGGCGCGGCCAAAGGGCATCACCGCATTGCGCGACGCCGCCGGCGGCTGGCGCTTCGAGGAGGGCGATGCGCGCGGGATCGCGCGGTGGGACGGCCCGCCGCGCCCGGCTGCGGCGTTGGTCGATACCTGTGCTGCCTGCCATGCGCGGGCGCGGCCGCTGGTGGCCGATCCGCTACCCGGGCAGCGCTTCCTCAACACGCATGCGCCGGTGCTGCTGGAGGCTGGTCACTTTCACGCCGACGGGCAGATCCAGGGCGAGGTCTTCGAATGGGGCAGCTTCATGCAGTCCCGCATGGCACGCGCGGGTGTCGTCTGCGGCGATTGCCACGCACCCCATAGCGGCAAGCTCCGCGCCGAGGGCAACGCGGTCTGCGCCCAATGCCACCAGCCCGCGCGCTTCGATAGCGTCACGCATCATCGGCACGGGGCAAACTCGCCCGGCGCGCAATGTACCTCCTGCCACATGCCGCAGGCGACCTATATGGGCGTGGACCGACGGCACGATCACGGGTTCCGCGTGCCGCGACCCGACATCGCCGCTGCAACTGGCGCGCCCGACGCTTGCACCACCTGTCACGCAGACCGAAAGCCGGACTGGGCCGCGCAGCGCATTACCGAATGGTTCGGCGCGCGCCGGCGCGACGATCCGCACCCCGCGCTGGCGATCGCGGCCGGGCGGCGCGGAGAGCGCGCCGCCGATGCCGGCCTCGCCGCCCTGGTGAACGACCGCAACCAGCCGGCGATCCTGCGGGCCACTGCGGTCTCGCTGCTGCCGATGCCGCCGTCGCAGTTCACTGCGGCCGCGATCGGCGTCGCGCTGCTGGACCAGGAGCCGCTGCTCCGCGCGACGGCGCTGCGCACGCTGGGTGGCCTTGATCCCCGCAACCGCGTGCACGCTGCGCGCTTCCTCACCGACGACACGCGCTTGGTGCGCATAGAGGCCGCGCGCGCACTCGCGCCAGTCCCGCTCACCGCGATCCCTGAGGCACAGCGTGCCGCCTTCGCCCGCGCCTGGCAGGAACTGATCGCCAGCGAGCTTGTTGCCGCCGAGCGGCCGGAGGCACATGTGAACATCGCCGGCCTCCTCGCTGCGCGCGGCGACGCCGCTGGGACGGAGGCGGCCTATGGCGAAGCGATCGCCCGCGATCCCGCTTTTCTGCCCGCGCTGGTGAATCTCGGCGATTTCCAGTCTCGCCAGGGTCGGACGGCTGATGCGATCGCCACGCTGCGCCGCGCTGTCGCCGCCCATCCTGATGCGGCCGACGCCCATTATGGCCTTGCCCTGGCACTGGTGCGCGGCGGGGGTGCGGGCGATGCGCTGCCCTCACTCACCCGCGCTGCTGCGCTGCGGCCGGACGAGCCGCGCTATGGATATGTGCTCGCGGTCGCGCTGAACGATGTGGGCCGTGGGCCGGAGGCGATTGCGGCGCTGCGGGAGGTGCTGGTGCGGCACCCCGCGCATCGTGACACGCTGCTCGCGCTGGCGACGATGGAGCGCGACCGAGGCTTCCTGGCGGAGGCGGAGCGGGCGGTGCAAGCCGTGCTTGCGATCGATCCCTCAGACCGTCAAGGCCAGGCGCTCATGGTCCAGCTGCGTGGCCTGCGCCCGCGGTGACGAGTTACACGCTGAAGCGGGCGTTCTGCTCTCGGTAATGCAGTGACCCAAACAGCGCGGCGCTCGGTCAGTCGGAGAGCACGGCCCGTTCGGAAACTGGCGG
>CAITYE010000551.1 GCA_903896535.1 uncultured Paracraurococcus sp. | reverse complement strand
GGACCCGGACGGCGTCTGGCGTGGCCTGGAGGTCGATTTCTGCCATGCCCTGGCGGCGGCGGTGATTGGTGATCCGACGCGCGTGCGCTTCGTGCCGCTGACCGCGGCCGAACGCTTCACCGCCCTGCAGCACGGTGAGGTTGATGTGCTCGTCCGCAACACGAGCTTCAACCTGACGCGCGATGTCGATATGGGACTGCGCGCCGTCGTGCCGTTTTTCTTTGACGGGCACAGCTTCCTGGTGCGGACGGATAGCGGCATCACCAGCTCGCGCGGGCTCGATGGCCAGTCCATCTGCCTCATTCCCGGCACCACCAACGAAGAGACCACCCGCGAGGTGCTGCGCGGCAACGGTGTTTTCTTCACGGTCGTGCCAGTGAGTGGGTTGGAGGAGGCGGTGGCCGCCATTGGCGCCGATCGCTGCCAGGTTGCCGGGGCGGATGCGAGCCAACTCGCGGTGCTGCGCAACACGCTGCCCAATCCTGAGAGTTTCAAGATCCTCCCGCAGCGGTACAGCAAGGAAGTGCTCGGTCCGTTGGTTCGCCGGGGCGACGAAAAATGGTTCCAGGTGGTACGCTGGACGGCGATGGCGCTGATTGAAGCGGAGGAGTTGGGAGTCACCCGGGCCAATGCTGAGTCCATGCTGCGCGACAGCAAGCTGCCCTCGATTCGCCGATTGCTCGGCGCGCAAGACCAAGTGGGCAATGATCTCGGCCTCTCGCCTGATTGGGCCTATCGGATGCTCCGCAGCGTGGGGAATTACGGCGAGATCTTCGATCGTAACCTCGGTGCGGGTTCGTTTTTGAAACTAGAGCGCGGGTTGAACGGGCAGTGGAGCAAGGGCGGGTTGATGTACGCATGGCCGCTGCGATGATCCGCTGGCTGTCTGGTGCCTGCCTGTTTCTCTCTCTGCTTTTGCCCGGTGTGGCTTCGGCGGGGCAGGACCTGGAGCGGATCAGGAGCAAGCAGTACCTAAGCTGCGGCGTCGCCATCGCGGTTCCCGGCTTCGGCATGATTGGGCCGGACGGCATCTGGCGCGGCTTCGATGTCGATTTCTGCCGCGCCATGGCCACTGCCCTGTTCGGCGATCCAACGAAGGTCCGCTTCGTGCCTCTGCTGAACGATGAACGTTGGCCGGCCCTGCTGTCGCAGCAGATCGATGTCCTCTTGCGCCAGACCAGCTTTTCCGTGGGCCGAGACACTGCGCTGGGCCTTCGGCTGGTCATCCCAAACTACCATGACGGCCATACCTTTTTATTGCCGGCCGGGGCGGGCACCGATCTCCCGGCTCTGGCCGGGCGGCGGATATGCCTGGCGCTCGGGTCGAGCAATGTGGCGATTACGCAGGAGCTCCTGCAGGCCGCAGGCATTTCCTTTCACGAGGTCATGGTGCGCCGCTTGGCCGACATGGCGACGGCGCTGAATAATGGTCAATGCGACGCCGCCGGCTATGAAGGCGCGGCGGTGGCCGTCTTGCGCAGCATGCTGGAGCGCCCGGAGGCGTTCGCCATCATGCCCGGACGCTACAGCAAGGAGCCGGCCGGCCCGGTGATCCGCGCCGGCGACGAGGAGTTGTTCGATCTGATCCGCTGGGTCGTGATGGCGCTGATCGAGGCGGAGGAGCTCGGCATCACCGCTGAGAACGTGGAGGTCATGCGGCGCACCAGTGCCTCGCCGGCGGTGCGCCGCCTGCTCGGTCGCGAGGGGGAGGCTGGTAAAGAACTCCGCGTGTCACCCCTCTGGGCCTACACGACGATCCGCCTGCTCGGCAATTGGCAGGAAATCTTCGCCCGCAATCTGGGCGAGGGTTCGCCCCTGCAATTGGAACGCGGGATCAATCGCCTGTGGCGCGACGGCGGCCTGCTTCTCGCCTGGCCCGTGCGGTGAGGGTGAATGGGCATGTTGATTCGCTTCGTCACCTTGTTCGCGGTCTTCCTGTGCCTCGCCGGCGGCGCGGCGGCGGGGACGACGATTGACCGGATCAAGTCGCGCGGCATCCTGGTCTGCGGCGTCGGCCTCATGCGTCCGGGGTTCGCCGATCTTGATGCGCGCGGGGTCTGGCGTGGCCTCGACGTCGATTTCTGCAGGGCGATCGCTGCCGCCGTCCTGAACGACCCTGCCCTGGTCCGGTTCGAGCCGCTGCCCGTTAGCCGCCGCTTTGATGCGCTGCATGATGGCCAGGTCGATGTGCTGATGAGCAATTCCACCCTGACGCTGGGGCGGGATGCGCGGGACGGTCTGCGGGCGGTGATCCCGAATTTCTACGATGGCCACGGCTTCATGCTGCGTGCCGAGATCGCCGGAAAAGGACTGAACGGGATGGCGGGGCAGCCAATCTGCCTCGCGCCCGGGTCCACGAATGAGGCGGTGGCGCAGGAGGTCCTCAGCGCCCGGGGCATCGCCTTTACGGCCGTGTCGGTCGGCCACCCGGCGGATGCATTGCTGAAAGGACGCTGCCAGGCGGTCGGCTCCGATATCAGCGCACTGATCAGCATGCGCGCCATGTTGCCGCAGCCGGAGGCCTTCGTCATCCTGCCGCAGGCTTTCAGCAAGGAGCCCCTTGGCCCCTATATCCGCGATGATGACGAGGGGTGGTTAGATCTTATCCGCTGGTCGGTGATGGCGCTGATCGATGCCGAGGAG
>CAITYE010000550.1 GCA_903896535.1 uncultured Paracraurococcus sp. | reverse complement strand
CCCCGGCGCACGGCAGCGCGACCCCGCCCAGGCGCGCCGCATCCCCCCGCGCGGCAAGGGCGGCGAGCAGCTGCGGCGCGGCATCGCCCACCAGCACCAGGCCGGGCGGGGCGGGGGGCAGGTCATCGAGGGCCAGGGCCACGGGCGGCGCGTCCGGCCCGAAGCGTTCCAGCACCACCCGGCCCCGACGGTTATCGATCCCGGCCCAGACCGGGCCGGCGCGATCGGCTGCGGGAAGTGCCGCGCGCAGCGCCTCCCCCGTCGTCACGCCGATGAGCGGCCGGCCGGTGGCCAGGGCGAGCCCTTCGGCCAAAGCGAGGGCGGTCCGGATGCCGGTGAAGCTGCCCGGGCCGATGACCGCGGCCAGGGCATCCACCGCCGCCGCCGCCAGCCCGGCTTCGGCCAGCACGGCGGCGGCCAGCGGCGGCAGGCTCGCGGCATGGCCGCGATCCCCGGCTACCACGCGTTCGGCCAGCACCACGCCATCCTGCCAAAGGGCGGCGGAGCATTGGGCGAGCGAGGCATCGAGGGCGAGGATCCGCATGCGCGTGCTCTATCCTGCCGCACCGGCGGCCGCCATGGTGCGGCGTTACCTAATCGCATCCAGCCCGGTAGCCAAAAAGCGCAGCAGCGGTATCGTTCCAGGCCCTGCCCCGGAGAACGCAATGGCGGTTCCTGACTTCCAGACCCTGATGCTGCCGACGCTGCGGCTGACAGCGGCTGGCCCGATTCGCACGGGTGACCTAGTCGTGCAGCTTGCCGATGCGTTCGGCCTCTCCGCCGAGGACCGCGAGGAAATGCTCCCGGGTGGTCGGCAACGACGGATGGCCAATCGGTGCCACTGGGCCGTCGCCTATCTCGGCAAGGCGGGCCTGATCAGTCGGGTACGCCGCGGCGAATATGAGGCGACCGCCAGCGGTCGGGCGCTGCTGCAGGCGCCCCCTGACCGCATCACGCTACCCTTCCTGCTGGATCGCTATCCTGGCATTCGCTCATTTCGGGGTCTGGACGACGTTCCGGCCCGCGAAGCCCGATCGACGGTGGATGCCACGACCGCGTCCGGGCCAGCACCGGCGGAAACCCTGACCGAGACCCCCGACGAACGGTTGGATCGTGCCGAACGGGAGATGAAAGCCGCTCTGGCTGCGGAGCTGCTTGACCGGCTCTATCGCATCGGTCCCGACAAGTTCGAACGGCTCATCGTCGATCTGCTGGTGAAGATGGGCTACGGCGGCAGCCGCGAGGAGGCCGGCAGTGCGCTCGGCCGCAGCGGCGATGGCGGCGTCGACGGCCTGATCCGGGAAGACGCGCTCGGCCTCGATGCCATCTATATCCAGGCCAAGCGCTATGCCGAGGACAGTCCTATCGGCCCCGCGATGATCCAGGCCTTCGCCGGCGCCCTGCTGCAGAAGGGTGCGACGAAGGGCGTTTTCGTCACAACCAGCCGGTTCACGGCGGCCGCAAAAGCGGTGGTCGAAGGCCTGCGCGGCAACCAGCGAATCATCCTGATCGACGGCGACGAGCTGGCGCGCCTGCTGATTAATCACGAAGTTGGCGTGCGGACTGAACGGACGATCCGCAAGCAGCGGATCGATCTCGAATCCTATGAGGATGACGAGCCCGTCTGAGCCACGCCCCTACAGCACCAGCTCCACCATCGCCGGCACATGGTCGCTCGCCTGCGTCCAGCCGCGCGCCGGCTTCAGGATGGCGTGCCGGGTCAGCGACCCCGCGAGGTCGTCGCTGACCCAGACATGGTCCAGCCGCCGGCCGCGATCCGCCGCTTCCCAGTCGCGCGCCCGATAACTCCACCAGGTATAAAGCTTCTGGTCGGCCGGCACGAAGTGGCGCAGCCCGTCATGCCAGCCGCCGGCCGCCTGCATCGCCGTCAGTGCCGCGGTCTCGACGGGGGTGTGGGAGACGACGTCGAGCAGCTGCTTGTGCGACCAGACATCGTGCTCGAGCGGGGCGATGTTGAGATCGCCCACCAGCACCCGCCGCCGCGCCGCCTGCCGCCCCTGCCCCCAGGCCGTGGCCTCGGCGACGAAATCCAGCTTATGGGCGAATTTCGGGTTGGCTGCGCGGTCCGCCACATCGCCGCCGGCGGGGATGTAGAAATCATGCAGCTCGACCGGCCCGCCCGGCGCGTCGACCTCGACCGCGAGGTGCCGGCAATCGCCCTTGCCGCACCAGTCGGGGTCGCCCTCCCGCACCACCAGCGGCAGGCGGGAGAGGATGGCGACGCCGTTATACCCCTTCATCCCCCGCTTCGCGATGTGCGTGAAGCCGAAGCCGCGCAGCGTCTCCTCGGGGAACAGCTCGTCCGGGCACTTGGTTTCCTGCAGGCAGAGCACGTCGGGGGCGAGGGCCTTCACGACCTCCCCCACCAGCCCCTGCCGCAGCCGGACGGAGTTGATGTTCCAGGTGGCGATGCGAAGCGTCCGCCCCGTCTTCGCCAGGGCCGGCGCGGATGTTTGCCGATTCTTCGGCATCAATGACCCTTCAATTTTGCGCCGAGGGCGATGAAGGCTGGTGCGGATAAGGCGAAGTTGGTGCCGACATACACAGGCCCGATAGGCTGCTGTGCAGCAAGAACTGGATCGCGCTTAAGAATATCCCGCGAAAACGGACGCGTCACAAATTTCGCTGTGTATTTCACTCGGACGCGGGGTTTGACGATCCCTGCAGCTATCCGAGCAGCGGGCATCCAGTAAGGTATTTGCCAAGCCGGTGCCGCCTGATCCTCAGCCCGCGAAAGGATTTCTCCAGCTGCGATCAGGCCGCCACCCTTCCCGGCAAGCCAGAAAAAAACGGCCTGTCCCGGCTGCATGTCAGATGAACGCCGCTGTGCCAGCCAGATGTCTTCATCCAGAGCAACAAGGGCACGACGCAAGTCGTACTGCTCCGGTACTGCCTGAAATATCCATGCAGCTGGCGCGGCCATCGCCTCAGACGATCCGCGTGCGGACGGTGCCGACCCCCGCGACCACGCCTTCCAGCAGGTCGCCCTTCACCACAGCCGCGACGCCTTCGGGCGTGCCGGTCATGATGAGGTCGCCGGGCGCCAGGCGGACCAGGTGCGAGAGGTTGGAGATCACCTCCGGCACCGACCAGATCAGCTTGGAGAGGTCCGAGCTCTGCACCACCTTGCCGTTGACCTTCAGCTCGATCAGGCCGCGCGCGGGATCAATGCCGGCGGCCGGCACCAGCGCGCCCATCGGCGCCGAATGGTCGAAGCCCTTGCCCATGTCCCAGGGGCGGCCGGTCTTCTTCGCCTCGTTCTGGATGTCGCGCCGGGTCATATCCAGGCCCGCGCAATAGCCCCAGGCATGCTTCAGCGCGTCGGCGACGGCGATATTCACCCCGCCGGTGCCGATCGCCACCACCAGCTCCATCTCGTAATGCAGCGACTTCGACATGCTGGGATAGGGCATGTCGCCATCGTTGATCACCAGCGCATCGGCCGGTTTGGTGAAGTAGAAGGGCGGCTCACGGGTCGGGTCGCTGCCCATCTCGATCGCGTGCTCGGCGTAGTTGCGCCCGACGCAGAAGATCCGGCGGACCGGGAACAGCTGGCTGCTGCCCATGATCGGCACGGCAGAAATGGCGGGCGGCGGGACGACATAGTCCGTCATGGCAGGCTCCTTTTCGCAGCCTCGCCATAGCGCGCGCGAAAGCGCCCGGACAGGGGGGTGTCCGGGCGCTCCTCGCCTGGTTTCGTCGGGAAACCGGCTTGGGCGGGCCGGTGGGGGACCGGCCATCGCCACCAGCGCGGAGGGTGCGCTGGCCCTTGAAGATATGGATCGCGCTGGCCCGGGCGCCAAGCGAATCGCGGGCGCTCACCAGCCTTTGCGCAGGGCGGCTATTCGGCGGCCTGCCGATGCAGGTGGCGGCCGGCCCAGGCGGCGGCGGCCTGGCCGAAGCGTTCGAACAGCGCGCGGCTCAGCGCGTCGCGTTCCCAGTCGTATTCGGGGTGCCATTGCACGCCATAGGCGAAGCCGGCGGCGTTCTGCACCGCCACCGCCTCGATCGTGCCGTCGGGCGCCCAGCCCTCGGCAATCAGCCGGGGCGCGAGGCGTGCGATGCCCTGGTTGTGGAGCGAGTTCACCGGCAGTTCCGTCCGGCCGGCGAGCTCGGTCAGCAGCGTGCCGGGCTGCAAGCGCACCGCATGCGCCTTGCCGGTGCGGATCGCCGGCAGCTTCTGATCCGATGGGGTCGAATGATCCATCCGCCCCGGCAGGTCCTGCACCCGCTGATCGAGGCTGCCGCCAAGCGCCACGTTCAGCTCCTGGAAGCCGCGGCAGATCGCCAGCAGCGGCAGGCCGGCGGCGATCGCCGCGCGGATCAGCGGCAGCGTGGTGGCGTCCCGCGCGTGATCCTCGGGCGTGCCCTCGGCATGCGGCGGACCGTCATAATGCTGCGGCCAGACATTGGAACGGCTGCCGGTCAGGATCAGCCCATCCAGCCGCGGCAGGATATCCTCGGCCAGATCAGCGCCAGCCGCCGGCAGCAGCACCGGCACCCCGCCGACCGGGCCGCGCACGACCCGGATATAGCTGTCGGAGGCCGCGTGGTTGGGCGTCGCGAAGACGCCAAAGGGCTTGATGCAGCAGGATATGCCGATAAGGGGCTTCATCGCGGGGAAATCTTTGCCCCGGATTGCGGCAGGATCAAGGTCGCTGTTGCCGCGCCGTCGCCTGGCAGCCAGACCTGGGCCTGGGTGCCCTCGCCCAGCTTGCTGTCGATGCTGAGGACGCCGCGGTGGCGATTGACGATGTGCTTGACGATGGCGAGGCCAAGGCCGGTGCCGCCGGTCTGCCGGGCGCGGCCCTTGTCCACCCGGTAGAAGCGTTCGGTCAGTCGCGGCAGATCGGCCTTCGGGATGCCCGGCCCATCATCCTCGACGCCAAGCATCACCCCGGGCCGGCCAGCACGCGGCGCCACGGCCAGGGAGAGGCGAACCCGGCCGCCTTCGCGCCCGTGGCGGATGGCGTTGGCCAGCAGGTTGCGGACCACCTGCGCCAATTGGTCAGAATCGGCCGGCGTGGCGCGGGCCGCCTCGTCCAGCGCGGTCTCGACGCGAACCTGCCGGGCGGCGAGCAGCGGCTCCAGCGCCGCCACCTCCGCGCGGACCAGATCGGCCAGCGCGGCCTCCCCGGTCGGCGGCTGGTGCTCGGTCAGCTCGATCCGAGAGAGCCCGAGCAGATCGTCGATCAGCCGCTGCATGCGCGCGGCCTGTTCGGCCATGATGCCGAGGAAGCGGCGGCGCGCCTCAGCATCGCCCTCGGCCGGGCCGCGCAGCGTCTCGATGAAGCCGATCAGGCTGGCCAGCGGCGTGCGCAGCTCATGGCTGGCATTGGCCACGAAGTCGTGGCGCATCCGCTCGACCGCGCGCTCCCGCGTCCGGTCGTTGAGCACGATGACGAGCCGCCCGCCATCGGCCAGCGGCGGGTCCATCGGGATCGCCCGGGCGGCAAGGTCGCGCGGCACCGGCACGGGCATGACCAGATCGACCACCTCCGACCGCCCGCCCGTCAGGGCCCGGTCCACGGCTTCGGCCAGCAGCGGATGGCGGAGCAACGCCGCCACCTCGCCGCCGCCCAGGCCACCGCCCTCGCCCCGGCCGCCGAACAGCGACCGGGCCGCGGCATTGGCACGCAGCGGCGTGCCGTCCGGGGCCAGCACGAGCAGCGGATCGGGCAGGCGCTCGACGATCGCCTCATCGGCGCGGCGGAGCAGCCCAAGCTCAGCCCGCCGCGCGGCAAGGCTGCGCGCAAGCCGGTTCACCCCGGCGCCGATATCGGCGAGCCCGGGCAGCAGGGAATCCGCCGCCAGGGGATCGATCGGCGCCTCCGCCTCCGTCGCCAGCCGCAGCGTGTCCGAGAGGCGCGCCACATCGCCCACCCAGAGCCAGGCGGTGCCGCCCGCCGCGATGGTGCAAGCCAACAACGCCCAGGCGCCCGCGCGCGGGGCGAGTTCGCCAGCGAGCATCAGGGCGAGAAACGTCAGGGCCGGCGCGGCGCCGATCAGCACCGCGGTCCGCAGAACCCGAAGGGCTCGCGGGTGCCCTGCCATCAGACGCCCGCGGCGCCCGGCACCGGCGCCGCCTCGATCAGTTTGGGATCGCCATCGGCCTGCAGCTCGAAGATGGCCAGGCCGCGCTTGGCGAGGCCTTCGGGGGTGACGACGATCGGTCCATCGGCGCCCATCAGCGCCTCGCCCACCGGCGGCGCGGCGGCGCCGGTGCGCACGGTGCGCAGCGCCAGGGCCGCGGCATCATAGGCAACGCCGGCCACGCGGGGGGGCTTCTCCCCATAGGCCGCCTGGTAGCGGCTCTCGAACTCCGCCCGCGCGGCTGGATCGGCATTGGCGAACCAGGCGCCGGCCAGTTGCGGGTCGCGCAGCAGCGCCGGATCGTTCGCCCAGACCGTCAGCCCCAGCAGGCGGGCGCGCTTCGGCAGGTTCTCGTTCAGCGTCTGGGCCGCTTGCCGCGCCTTCTCGCCAAAGGCCGCCAGCACGATGGCATCGAGCCCCTCCGGCCCGGCCTGGGTCGCCAGGTCCTTGGCCGAGGTTGCCGGGTCGCCAAGCGGGGCGTGTAGCTGCACCAGCGGTGCCGGCAGCCCGGCGGCGGCCAGCTGCGCGCGCAGCGCATTCGCCAGCCGCCGCCCGACCTCGCCATCGGGCCCGATCAGACCGAAGCGGCGGGCGCCGGCGGTAATGGCTGCGGCGGCGATGCGGTCGGTCTGCTCGCCGATCGTCACCCCCATCACATAGACCCCATTGCCGGCCTGCACCGCGTCATTGGTCAGCGCCAGCACCGGCGCCCGGCTGGCCCGGGCGGGTGGCGCGGCCGCGTTCGTCTCGGCCAGAGTGAGTGGGCCGGCGAAAGCCCGCGCGCCCTGGCGGATGGCGGTCCGCGTCGCCTCGGCCGCGCCGGCCGGCGTGCCGCGGGTATCGCGCGGCAGCAATTCGAGCGCGTTGTCGCCGAGGTCGAACAGCGCCAACTGGGCGGCATTCAGCAATTGCTCACCGAGCTGGCGGTTGCCGCCGGAGAGCGGCAGCAGCAGGCCAACCCGGTTGCGCGGTGGGCCTTCCGGCGGGGCCAGCTCCGGCGCCGGCGCGGCCGGCCTTGGCGCCGCCGGCGGCGGCGGGGCCTGGGCAATGGGTGG
>CAITYE010000549.1 GCA_903896535.1 uncultured Paracraurococcus sp. | reverse complement strand
GGCTGGTCTCGATCCTGGCGAGGGGGCAGAAAGCCCCCGCATCACGAAAGGGAGGCAAACATGGCCCGTTATCCGACCAATGGCCTGACGCTGGCGCAGGCCAATACCATCGCCCATGAAACCCTGACCAAGGGACGGTCCTTGAAATTGCAGCCCTTGACGGTCGTCGTGCTCGATGCCGGTGGGCAGATGAAGGCGATGCAGCGCGAGGATGGCTGTTCGCTGTTGCGGCTGGAGATCGCGCAGGGCAAGGCCTATGGCTGCCTCGCGCTCGGCGTTGGCGGGCATGAGCTGTTCCGCCGCTCCACCGCCATGGCCGGCTTCATGAACGCGCTATCCGACCTGACCGCGGCCAAGGGCTATGGCGCGGTGCCGGTGCCGGGCGGGGTGCTGGTGACGGATTCCCATGGCGTCGTGCTGGGCGCGGTTGGTGTCTCCGGCGATGTCTCGGCCCAGGATGAGGTCTGCGCCCTGGCCGGCATCGCCGCCGCCGGGCTGGCGGCGGAGACCGGCGAGCAGAAATAGGCGCATTGGCCCGCGGCCTTGGCCGCGGGCCCCAGGCCGCGTGATCCCAACGGCCCGCGGCCATGTGGCGAGCCGAACGGACCGCGGCGCCCGGTGATTGAGGCCTCACGGAAATCATTGGCGCACGGCGACGCCGCGTATTCTCTCAGCCAGCCGGAACCCGATACAGCGCCGGCCGGCGCGGCTGCGGCCGCAGTTTGGCGACCAAGCCTGCCGGCAGCATCCGGTCCAGCCCGAACCGGGTGACCAGCCACCCGGTCGCCCGGGGCGGGTCCGGATAGGCCGCCACTTCCTGCCAGCCCGGATCGGGGCGCTGGACCGGCCAATCGGTCGGCAGGCCGCGACGTGGCGCCGGGTTGAAGAAATAGAGTCCGCCCGGCAGCGGCGGCCCGGCCTCTGCCCGGCTGGCGAGCCCTTCGATGGCCAGCAGCCAGTCCGCCGCGTAGCGCGTGCTGGGGTCCGTCCGCAGCACCGCGCCAGGATGCTCGCGCACCGCCTGCACATAGCTGCGCTCGCCATGAATGGCGTCCCGCCCGCCCAGGGCCAGCAGGCCGAAATTGCAGCCGATGACCACCGCGAACAACGCAACCGCCAGCCAGCGCCGGCCTTTGGCGAAAAGTCGCGCCAGTCCGACGCCAAGGCAGATCGCCAGCACCGCCAGCGGCACGACATTATAGCGCGGCAATACCCAGAGGCTGATCAGCACCCAGTTCAGGAGGCCGAACCAGACGAGCCCGAGCAGGCCGAAATAGCGCAGCAGCCGGCCTTCCGCCGTCGCCCCCGCGCGCCGCAACAGCAAGACCGCCGCCGGCAGCGCCAGCCAGGGCAGCAGGCCGATTTTCTGGCTGGTGAGCAGCATCAGCGGACCCTGGGCCCAGCGCGGCGCCTCGATCACCCCCATGGCGTTGAAGAACCCATCGCCAACCCGGATGCTGGTCAGTGGGTTATCGCCCTCAACACCCTTGTGTGTGATGGCGAACCGATAGAACGGGTCGCCGCTGCCGGCCCAGAGAAACAGCGCATCCATGCCAAACACCAGGCAGAAGCCGGCGCCGAGCCAGACATAGGCCCAGCGGTCGCGGCCGTAATTCGCCAGGAACAGCAGCCCGTAGAAGACGATCAGCGCCAGTGTCGTCTCGCGCGTGATGAAGGCCATGCCGGCCAGGGCACCGGCCAGCAGCGCCGCCACGCGGCGCCTGCCCTCCAGCGCGCGATGGAAGACGAAGGCCGAGGCCATCGCGAAGAGGGCCTCGGGCACATCGGTCGTGACATAGGAGGCGGCGTTGGCCACCACCGGCAGCGTCACGATCAGGGCCGCCGCCAGCGCGCCGGCCAGGCCACCGGCGATGCGCGCGGCAATGAGGCCGCCCAGCGCGGCGAGCAGGCCGACATAGACCAGCATCGGGGCGACCAGAATCGCCTCGCTGCGGCCGAAAAATCGGAACAGTCCGGCCAGGGGCAGCACGATCATATGCCGCAAGGCCCAATGATTCTCGCCGAGAAACCAGCCACGCTCGGCCCAACTCCAGGCCGCTTCGGCGTAGGACAGATCATCGGTCTGCTGGAAGCCGGTCCAGGCAAGGGCGATGGCCAGCAGCCCGAGGCCAAGGGCAAGAAGCATCCAAAGCCGGCTGGGCGGGACGGCAGCGTGGGGCATGGCAGGGATCAGTCGCTGGAGCGGCACGGATGCAGCCCGATCAGGTTCGGGCTACGCGAAGGTCGATCAGCTTCCGCCGTTGCCCCGCGCCCCATTGGGCAGGGCGCTGGCCACGCCGAACCCATACTGATCCCCGGGCATGGGGTATCTGTCAAGAACGGCCGGCGCGCGCGCCCGCCACGCGGGTCACGCCGTCGATCGCGGTGCGCACATAGGCCCGCCCGGGGCGTTCGACCGCCGCATAGGTGGCCCAGGCGAAGGGGATCACCAGCAGCGAACAGACCAGCGTCAGCCCGAAGGCCACGGGCACACCGACCGGGTGCGGCACCAGGCGTTGCAGCGCCAGCAGCGCGATCGGCCGAAAGGCCTCGTGCACCAGATAGAGCGAGAAGGAAATCACGCCGAGGAAATGCAGCGGCCGCCAGCCCAGCAGCCGGGCCGGCAGGCCCTGGTTCACGGCGAAGGCGATGACGAGGGGCGCGAACAGCGCCGCCGCCACCAGATCCTGCTTCAGCACCAGCGCCAGGCCCACGGCGGCCGCCAGCAGCACCGCCACCGGGCTGCGGCCCAGCAGCGCGCCGAGACGCGTTTCGGCATAGAGGCGATAGCCGATCATGCCGAAGGTGAAGCCGGCGAGGCAGCGGATGGTGGCCGAAAGCGGATCGATGGCGATCAGGCTCCAGCGCGGGTCGAGCCCGGCGACCTGCACCAGACCGGCGGCGCCGAGCAAGGCGGCGATCCAGGGCAGCAGCCGGTTGCGGAAGACGACGGCGATCAGCAGCGGAAACAGCACATAGGCGACGAACTCGACGCTGACCGACCAGGATGGGCCGTTCATGTTCTGGCCGATGCCGATGCCCTGCAGCATCAGCAGATTGGCCGGCACGTCGAACAGCAGGTTGGTGCTGGCGTGAAAGAGATTGCGTCCCAGCAGGGCGACCGAGACCGCGCCGAGCAGCAGCATCGCCAGGACGCAGAAGGCATGCAGCGGGAAGATGCGGCCGAAGCGCTTGGCCAGGAAGGGCATATAGGCCGCCATGCCGCGCGCCTGGAAATCGCCCAGGTAGGTGTAGCACATGATGAAGCCGCTAAGGACGAAGAAGAAATCGACCGCCATGTAGCCATGCGGCACCGGAGACGGCAGGTTGCCACTACAATATTGTTGAAAGGTCGCGGCGAAATGTTGCAGAACCACGGCCATTGCCGCGAAGCCCCGCAAGGACGTCAGCGCGCGAAGTTCAGGCTTTGCGGCACCAGGGAGTGCCGGAGCGATTTGTGGCTGATGATTTATCATTTCCGATTCATAATTGATTGCTTGGTCCGCACTATCTATAGACGGTTGGTCGCAGGTTTTGCCCGCTCTGTCGATAGGCGAGGACGCGGCGACGAAGATGCCAGCACGCGGCTTTCCCCTCGGCTAACGTCTGCGGGAGAACAGACGGCCCAGCGCCGGATACGGAAGGATGCCGCATGAACGCGCTCGATCCGCAAAGCCATCGCACCGCCGTGCCGGAGGCCGGCTACATGTCCGGCTTCGGCAATGGCTTCGAGACGGAGGCCCTGCCCGGCGCCCTGCCCATCGGGCGGAACAGCCCGCAGCGCTGCGCCTATGGGCTTTATGCCGAACAGATCAGCGGGTCCGCCTTCACCGCGCCGCGGGCGCAGAACCGGCGCAGCTGGCTCTATCGCATCCGCCCGACGGTCGGGCATTGGGGGCAGTTCGCGCCGCTGGATGCGGGCCATTGGCTGACCGCGCCCAGCGCCGGCGCGGCGCTGCCGCCGGCGCCGCTGCGCTGGGACCCGCTACCGCTGCCAGAGGGGCGCGTCGGCTTCCTCGCCGGCATCCACACCATCACGACAGCGGGCGATGCCGCCAGTCAGACCGGCATGGCCAGCCATATCTACCTCGCCACCGCCGACATGACGGATGAGGTCTTCTATAACGCCGATGCCGAAATGCTTTTCGTGCCGCAGCAGGGCGCGCTGCGGCTGCGCACGGAATTCGGGCTTATCGCGCTGGCCCCGGGCGAGATCGCGGTGATCCCGCGCGGGGTGAAATTCGCCGTCGACCTGCCGGATGGCATGGCGCGCGGCTATCTGTGCGAGAATTACGCAAGCCCGCTGACCTTGCCGGAACGCGGCCCGATCGGCGCCAACTGCCTGGCCAATCCGCGCGACTTCCTCACCCCCGTCGCCGCCTTCGAGGATCGCGCGGCGCCGACCCGCATGGTGGTGAAATGGGGCGGCCGGCTCTGGACGACGATGCTGGCGCAATCGCCGCTCGATGTCGTTGCCTGGCACGGCAATTACGCGCCCTACAAATACGATCTGCGGCGCTTTGCCCCGGTCGGGCCGATCCTCTTCGACCATGCCGACCCTTCTATCTACACCGTGCTCTCCTCCGCCTCGGAGACGCCGGGCACGGCCAATCTGGATTTCGTGATCTTCCCCGAACGCTGGATGGTGGCCGAGAACACCTTCCGCCCGCCCTGGTATCATATGAACGTGATGAGCGAGTTCATGGGCCTGATCTACGGCGTCTATGACGGCAAGACCGGCGGCGGCTTCACCCCGGGCGCCTTCTCCCTGCACAACACCATGCTGCCGCACGGCCCGGACGCCAACGCCTTCGAAGCGGCGAGCGGCGTGACGCTGGCGCCGCACAAACTCACCGGCACCCTCGCCTTCATGTTCGAGACGCGCTTCCCCCAGCAGGTCAGCGCCTTCGCAGCGTCGCATCCCGCGCGCCAGCATGCCTATACCGATTACGGCGCGACGCTAGCGCGGCACTTCGACCCGGCGCGGCGATAGGCGGAGAGGCACGACGCGAGATGTGATTGCCAAGAACGTTGTCGCTGTTGGGTCTGGTGACGGGTGCTTTTCCCCGAAGTGCGGCGTGGGGTTGATTTGTAATCAGCAGATCCGCTGATCAATCCCTAGTGGTCCGATCCCGACGCTTGGTACCCAAGCGTCGGGTGAATCGGCCCACCAAATCAATGGCTAGTGGTGCG
>CAITYE010000548.1 GCA_903896535.1 uncultured Paracraurococcus sp. | reverse complement strand
CTGAACAGGCCGGATTCGACCACGCCATCGGCGAGCGCCGCGCGGGCCATGGCCTCGGCCGCCGCCGGCTCGCCGCTCAGCAACAGCAGCTGCGCGCGCAGCCCGGCCAGGCCACCCAGCCGGGGCGCGAGCTCGGCGCAATGGTCGAGCAACTCGCGCGCCGCCTCATGATGGCCGGCGAGGAGGAAGGCGCGGCCGAGCCGGGCCTTGAGCGGGACATCGGCGGGGCGGGCGCGCATCGCCTCCCCCAGGAACCAGATCGCCTCATCGAAGCGACGATCCTCCAGCAGGCATTCGGCGAGCAGCACCTTGGCGTCGCTATCGTCAGGCGCCGCCATCACCGCCGCGGCGGCATCCTCGATCGCCGCATGGTCATGGCCCAGCGCATGGCGGATCCGGGCGCGCAGGATGCGGAGCGACCCCGCCTCCGGCTCGGCAAGGAGGGCGGCGGAGGCGGCGGTCTCAGCACCGCTGTAATCGGCCAGCTTGAACAGCGCCTCGGCCTGCAGGCCAGCGGCGGTGGCGGCATGGCCAGGCAGCCGGGCGAGCCGATCCAGCATCGGCAGGGCACTGGCCGGCTCCCCCCCCTGGACCAGGCTGCGGGCGCCGCGCAGCAAGCGCTCAGCGGCGAGTTCGGTGGCGGGATTTGCGAGCGTGGTGGACATCGGAAGGGCTCCTTCAGCGCCAGAGGCCGCCGGCGAAAATCTCGTTCATTTCGGTGATAAAGGTGAAATCCGGCCGCGCCGCGTCGCATTCGCGCAGCACGGCCAGGGCAACGCCGGCGATCTGCGCCCGCAATTCCATCGGCAGGGCATTGGTCGGGTCGAGCACGGCGTTGTGCACGGCATCCCAAAGCCGGCGATTATCGGCCAGCGCGCGCACCCGGGCGAGGACGTCATCGGCCGGCAGGTTGCGCAGCGCATGCGTGGCGCGGGCGAAGACCTCGGCTTCCATCTGCTTGGCGGTGAGCTGGCGGCGATACGCAGCGGCCCCCGCAGCGGAACGCGTCTCGGGCGCTTCGACGGCAGGCGGGAGGACGGTGGGCATGCGCGGAAATCCTTGCGGCGGACGGCGCGGCGATGGATCGGGACGCCGGACCGGGCAGCGGGAAAGAGGGTGGGTGGCGGTGCGGCGGCCGGCCTCCTGCCGGCGGACCCATGCGGGCTGTCATGCAGCCGCGGGCGACGCGGATAAACGACTCAGCGGAAGAGGCTGAGCAGGGTCTGCGGCGCCTGATTGGCGATGGAGAGCGCCTGGGTGCCCAACTGTTGGCGGATCTGCAGAGACTGCAGGGTCGCCGATTCCTTGGCGAGGTCGGCATCGACCAGCGCGCCGAGACCGGCGTTCTGCGCATCAACCTTCGACTTGTTGTAGTCGATCTGCTTGCTGATATAGCCGCTGTAGCTGCCGTAGTTGTTCAGCTGCGTCAGCGTATTGTCGACCGCCTTGGTCAGCACGCCGGTCGCCGTGAGCGCGGCCACCGCGGAGCCGGCGGTCCAGTTCTTGGCCCTCGAGATCTTGTTGTAGATCGACGATAGCGCCGAATAGCCGCTGAAGTCGAAGGTGGCGCCTTCGCCGTTGCGCACCACCTTCTGCGCCCGGGTTGCACCGGTTGCGGTGAGGATGTTGCTGCCGTTGTAGCTGGCGTCGCTGATAAAGTTTTTGATGTTGTTGCTGAGCTGCAGCGCCTGGGCTTGGTACTGGCTGCGCTGGTCGGCGCTGATGTTGCCATCAGCCAGCTTGGTGGTGAGCTGCTTCATCGACTGCAGTGTGGAGGAGACATTGGTCAGCGCCGCTGAGGTGACATCCAGCAGCCCATGCACGCCGCCCAGCTGTTCATTGGCCGATTGCGTCGCCGCGATATCGCCGCGCACCCGTTCCGCCACCGCGAAGGCCGCGCCGTCATCCTTGGCATCGGCAACACGATAGCCGGTGGAGATGTGCTTCTGCGTCGCGCTGAGCAGGTCCGACGTCTTGTTCAGTGAAGCGAGCGCAACCGCCGCCCCAAGATTGGTATTCACCGAGTTCAAAGGCATACGGGTTTTCCTCCGTCCCGGGGCCCGGGTCATCCAGGCCCACAAGACGAAGCATCGCGGCGCGGCGTGAAAAGCCGGTTAACGCCGCCGGTCAATCCTTCAAAAAATTGTCAGCCAGAGGGCCAGTTCCGCCCCACCCCAGGCCAACCCCAGCGCGAACATGCCGACCAGGCTCGCCTCCTGCACCGGCGGCAGGCCGAACAGCGGCCGGGCCAGCAAGGGCGGACGCAGCCGCAGCGGGATGGCGTGCGGCCGGCGGGGCCGGGGCGGGGGCAGCGACAGGGCGTCATTGAAGCGGAGCGTCGTCATGCGACGGATAAGAACAAAAAGTGAACATCAGCGCAAGGCTTTTTTTAACCCGGCCGGCCGCAGCCCGCCGATCCGCAGCGGCGCCCGTTCGCGGGCGCTCGGCACTTGGCAAAGCCGCCGGCCGCCGGGATCAGCCCAGCGCCCGCAGCACCAGCCGCGCGGCGATCGCCAACAGGCAGGCCGCGAACAGCCGCCGCAGCAGCGCCACCGGCAGCCGCCCGGCCAGCCGCGCCGCGAACGGCGCCACCAGCATCGCCGGGGCCGCCAGCAGCGCCAGCGCCAGCAGCGAGACATGCCCGACCGCATCCGGCGGCCGCCCCGGCACGTCCATGCCGCGCAGCATGAAGATCAGCGCCGCCGGCACCGCCACCACCAGGTTGAACACCGCCCCCGCCCCCACCGCCCGCGCCAGCGCCACGCCGAACAGCCCAAGCAGCGGCCCGCTCAGCGTCCCCGCGCCAATGCCGAGCGCGGCGGCGGCCGCGCCGATCGCCCCCGGCGCCACCCGTCCGGCCACGCCGCCGGGCAGCCTCGGCCACCAAGGGCGCCCGGCACCGCGCAGCAACTGCAACGCCAGCAGCGCCGCAATCAGCGCGAAGCCCAGCTGCATCGGCGCCGGCGGCAGGAAGGGTGCGAGCGCCAGGCCAAGCGCCGCCCCGGCCAGCATGGCCGGCATCCAGCGGCGGACCACCTCGGCATCGATCCGCCCGGCCCGGCCATGCGCGATCGCGGCGGCGAGCGAGGCCAGCACGATCACCGCCTGCGCCGTGCCGATGGCCAGCGCCGCGCGCGCGCTCTCCGGCAGCGGCAGCCCCACCCACAGCTCCAGCAGCAGCGGCACCGCGATGACGCCGCCGCCAATGCCGAGCAAGCCGCCGACCGCGCCGATCGCCACGCCCGCGGCCAGCAGGGCGAGGATCATCCCGGGCGAATAGGCCGCGAACAGCGTCAGCATGCGTCGGCTGTGGCGCGCTTCCCAAGCGGCGGCAAGGCGCGCAGGATTCCGCCATGCAGCACGCCGCCCCGCGCTTCGGCATCTGGGCCCTGGTCCATGGCAGCCGGGGCGCCTTCCATGACCCGGAGGAGCCCTTCGATGCCTCCTGGCCACGCAACCGGGCGCTGGTGCAGGAGGCGGAGGCGCTGGGCTATGCGACCACGCTGATCGCCCAGCACACCGCCAACCCCTACAACCCCGCCTTCGACCAGCTGGAAGCCTGGACCGCCGCCGCCGCGCTGGCCGAGGCGACCTCTCGCATCGAGCTGATCGCCGCCATCAAGCCGTTGCTCTATCACCCCGTCGTGCTGGCCAAGATGGCCATGGGGATCGAGCAGATCAGCCAGGGGCGCTTCGCCATCAACCTGGTGAATGCCTGGAACGGCGCCGAGCTGGAAAACGCCGGCCTGCCCTTCCCCGCACACGATGCCCGCTACGATTACGGCGCCGAATGGCTGGCCGTGGTGGAACGCCTGTTCACCGGCGAGACGCTGACCCATCACGGCCGGCATTTCCAGGTGACCGATTATCGCCTGCGGCCGCCTTCGGCTTGGCGGGCGCGACCGCGGATCTATCTGGGCGGGGAGAGCGAGCCGGCCCGCGCGCTGGCCGCACGCTCGGCCGATACCTGGTTCATCAACGCCCAGCCCTTGGCGCAGGTGGCGGCGCTGATCGCCGATCTGCGGCCCCGCCCGCGCGGCACGCTGGCGCCGCTCGACTTCGGGCTTTCGGCCTTCGTCGTGGCGCGGCCGAGCGAGGCCGAGGCGATCGCCGCGCATGACCGGCTGCTGGCGCTGGCGGCGCAGGATCGGGCGATGCGGGCCGGGCCGGCCGGGCGGGTCGATCCGGCGGTGGTGATGCGCCGCAGCCTGCCGGACAGCGTCGGGACCAATGGCGGCAGCGCGGCCGGGCTGGTCGGTTCCTACGCCCAGGTGGCCGAGCGCATCCGCCGCTTCCACGCCGCCGGCGTCGGGACCTTTTTGCTGCAATTCCAGCCCTTCGAGGCGGAGATGCGCCGCTTCGCCGCCGAGGTGATGCCGCGCGTCAGCGCATGACGCGTTGGCATTCGGTAACGCACCCTGCCCTGGGATCCCTATTGTCTGGGACAAAAAATCCGTTCAGACGATTCCGTCGGAACGGGTCTTGTTCCAGGTGTTGAACCACGGCCCCCGGGGCGTTCGGCATCGGGGGCTATCCCATGGGCTGCGGCGGGAAGGATTGGCCTGATGGTGGATGCGACGCGGCGAGCTGGGGCGAGGGGCCCTGCGCTGGTGGTTGAGGGGGCGGTCCAGGGATGGATGGCGCTTCGGCGCATGCCGGCAGGGGCGGCGTCCCG
>CAITYE010000547.1 GCA_903896535.1 uncultured Paracraurococcus sp. | reverse complement strand
GCCCGGCTCCAGGTACGGCCCACCGTCGAGGCCGGCGAGGTCGAGCAATAGCCCGCGGGTGATCATTGGCGGGGCGCGATCAATGCCAAGCCGGGTCAGCCCCCAATCGGTCATCACCTCGGCGGCAGGGATGTTGTTGTAGAGCAACTCGCCGCTTGAGACATGGCCGAGGGCGTCGATATGGGTGCCGACATGCGTCGTCATCTCGATCCGCTCGACATTAACGCCGGCATCGTTGGTGATGCCGAGCGCGCGGCGGCGGCGGATGGCGTTGCGCCAGGTCGACCACATCGCCATCAGGAAGGGCGGCTGGTTCGGCGCCATGTTGGGCGCGCCGGCGCCAAAGACATGAGCAAGGTCGAAGACTTGGCCCGTTTCGATCGAGCGCAGGGCGGCGAGGCGTTTCTCCGGCGTCAACAGGTTGGCGGCGCCGAGCTCGTCCTCAGCGCCCCAGCAGGCGCAGCCCCAGCGGCCGTGATTGTGCGTGGCCATTCTCGTGTCCTTCTCAGTCGTGGGCGCCCGCCAAGGTCGCCAAACCGCTTGTCTTGAACCCGCCCTCCTGCAGAGCGGCGAATTGCAGGTGCACTGGCCCGCGATTCGCGTTGCGGAGCCGCACCGTACACAGCGGGCCGGAGGAGAAAAAGGCCAGGGCGCGGTGAAGAGCGACCCTGCCGCGGGCGGGCCGATTTATTCGAAGCGCCATATAAAACGCACCGTGAGCAAGGTCCCGACCGCCGCCGATCGGGACCCTACCCATAGGTCAATCTTAACGGCAGATCAGGGCCTTACCCGACATCCGCCGGGCGCTGGTCCACGCTATTTTGCCGACAGGTCAAAGCGATCGAGGTGCATCACCTTGGTCCAGGCCGCGGCGAAATCCTGCACGAACTTCGCCGCCGATCCGGCGCAGGCATAGACTTCGGCCAGCGCCCGCAGCTGGGCGTTGGAGCCAAAGACGAGGTCAACCCGGGTGCCGGTCCATTTCACCGCGCTCGTCGCGCGGTCCCGGCCTTCGAACACCTGGCCGTCTGCCGAGGCCGGCTGCCAAACCGTCCCCATGTCCAGGAGGTTGACGAAGAAGTCGGTGCTGAGGGTGCCCGGCCGATGCGTAAACACGCCATGAGCGGCTTGGCCCGCATTCGCATTCAGCACGCGCAGGCCGCCGACCAGCACGGTCATCTCCGGCGCGGTCAGGGTCAGCAGTTGCGCGCGGTCCACCAGCAATTCCTCGGCGGCGGTGGGATGGTCGGGGCGGCGGTAGTTGCGGAAGCCGTCGGCGGTCGGCTCCAGCACGGCGAAGGAGTGGACATCGGTCTGCTCCTGTGAGGCATCGGTCCGCCCTGGGGTGAACGGTACTTCAACCGGGTGCCCGGCCGCGCGCGCAGCCGCCTCCACGGCCGCACAGCCACCCAGCACGATCAGGTCCGCCAGCGACACCTGCTTGCCGCCCTTCTGCGCCCCGTTGAAGGTCCGCTGCACGCCTTCCAGCGCCGTCAGCACCTGGGCCAGTTCGGCCGGCTGGTTGACCTCCCAGCTCTTCTGCGGCGCCAGGCGGATGCGCGCCCCATTGGCGCCGCCGCGCTTGTCGGAGTCGCGGAAGGTCGCTGCCGAGGCCCAGGCGGTGGCGACCAGCTGCGATACCGAAAGCCCCGTGCCGAGGATCGCGGATTTCAGCGCGACAATGTCGGCCGCGTCGGCCACCGGGTGCGTCACCGCCGGGATCGGGTCCTGCCAGAGCAACTCCTCGGCCGGCACCAGCGGGCCAAGGCAGCGGGCGCGCGGCCCCATGTCGCGGCTCATCAGCTTGTACCAGGCGCGGGCGAAGCTGTCGGCGAACAGCTGCGGGTCCTGCTGGTAGCGCTTCGAGATTGGGCCGTAGATCGGGTCCAGCTTCAACGCCATGTCGGCTGTGGTCATCATCGGCGCGTGGCGCCGGCCCGGGTCATGGGCGTCCGGCACGGTGCCCTGGGCCTCAGGGTTCTTCGGCGTCCACTGCCAGGCGTCGGCCGGGCTTTTGGTCAGCTCCCAGTCGTAGTTCAGCAGGTTGTCCAGGTAGTTGCCGTCCCACTGCACCGGGTTGGTGGTCCAGGCCCCCTCGATGCCGCTGGTGATGGTGTCGCCGCCCTTGCCGGTGCCGAAGGTGTTGCGCCAGCCCAGGCCCTGCTCCTCGATGCCCGCGGCTTCCGGCTCTCGGCCGAGATGGCTTTCCGCCGCTGCGCCATGGCACTTGCCGAAGGTGTGCCCGCCAGCCACCAGCGCGACGGTCTCCTCATCGTTCATCGCCATCCGCGCGAAGGTCTC
>CAITYE010000546.1 GCA_903896535.1 uncultured Paracraurococcus sp. | reverse complement strand
GACCATCGCCGCCTCGCCGGCCGCGAGCAGCCCGCGCATGGTCCCCGGCAGGCTGCCGCCGCCCAGCGCATCGAGCGCCGGCTGGAAGGCGACGACCTCCTCGCCCAGCACGGCGCCGATGCGCGTCGCGCCGGCGGCCTCAAAGGTCACCAGCTTCATGCCGCGAGCGCCGCGTAATCGCCGCTCGCCATCACCTGCGCGCGCAGGATGAAGCGCGGCGTATCTTCCCCATAATCGGCACAGGCGTTGTGGACGGTGCCGATATTGTCCCACATCAGCACATCACCCGGCGTCCAGGCATGGCTGTAGAGGTATTTCGGCTGCGCCTGATGCAGGAACAGGAATTCCAGCATCGCCGTGCTCTCGGCCGCGTCCAGCCCTTCGATATGCATGGCATAGCCCGGGTTGCAGTACAGCACGCGCCGGCCGGTGATGGGGTGGGTCCGGAAGATGGGCTGCGGCACCGGCGGCTTCTTCGCGCGCTGCTCGGGGGTCAGTTGCTTGCGGGTGCTGCCGGGGCGGTGGCGCATCACCTCCCAGAATTTCCCGAAATCATGGACCGCCACGCGGCCTTCCAGCCGTTCCACTACCTCGGCCGGCAGGTCGGCATAGGCGGCGTGCATGTTGCGGAACTGCGTCGCGCCGAGCGGCCGGCCATGCTTCTCCGGAACCTGCTTGGCGTGCAGCACATTGGCCAGCGCGATGTCGTGCGAATACGACATATCCGTGTGCCAGCCCTGCCCGGCATCGGACAGGCCGACCGGCTTGCCGGCAGCGTCGCGCAGGTTCGAGAGGATCATGATCTCCGGCAGGCCGGGGGCGTGGAACAGGTTCGCCACGTTCACCTCCAGCTCCCCGAACAAGCGGGCGAAGCCGGCGAGCTGCGGCGCATCGAGGTCCTGGCCGGGAAAGCAGAGCACGCCATGCGCACCGAGCGCGCGCAGCAGCGTCCGAAAGCCCTCCGCGGGCAGCGCTTGGCCCAGATCGACCCCCGTGACCCGGGCGCCGAGGCCGGCATTGTTCGGCGTGATTTGCATCGACCTATCCTCCGGCAGGCAGGGTCGGGCAGCGGCCGCGGCCGGTCAAGCCGGGCCGCATCGACAGCGCCGCCCGGCCGGGCGACACTCCGGCGCTGCTTCGCCCGAGGTTCCCTTGTCCGCTACCGGTCCCCGTCTTGCTGTCGATATCGGCGGCACCTTCACCGACCTTGTCCTGGCCCTGCCGGATGGCCGGCATCTCTCGACGAAGCTGCTGACCACGCCAACGGCGCCGGAGGCGGCGGTGCTGGACGGCACGCGGCAGATTCTGGCCCGCGCCGGGCTGGCGCCGGAAGCCCTCAGCCTGGTCATCCACGGCACCACCCTGGCGACCAATGCGCTGATCGAGCGCAAGGGCGCGCCGACCGCGCTGCTGACCACCGAAGGCTTCCGCGATTCGCTCGAGATGGCCTACGAGCACCGCTTCGAGCAGTACGACCTTTATATGGAACGGCCCGAGCCGCTGGTCTCCCGCCCCTGGCGGCTGGAGGTGCCGGAGCGCCTCGCCGCCGATGGCAGCCTGCTCAAGCCGCTGGATGAGGCGGCGCTGCGCCGGCTTGGGGAGGCGTGCGTCGCCGGCGGCATCGAGGCGGCGGCGATCTGCTTCCTGCACAGCTACCAGAACCCGGCGCATGAACTCGCCGCCCGCCGCATCCTGGCGGCCTATCTGCCGGAGCGGCTGATCTCCATCTCGGCCGAGGTCTGCCCGGAAATCCGCGAATACGAACGCGCCAGCACGACGGTCGCCAACGCCTATGTGCTGCCCCTGATGGAACGCTATTTGGCCCGCCTGGAGACTGGGCTGCGGCAGGCCGGCATCGCCGCGCCGCTGCTGCTGATGATGTCCTCGGGCGGCATCACCACGGTGGCGACGGCCCGGCGCTTTCCTGTGCGCCTTGTCGAAAGCGGCCCGGCGGGCGGTGCGATCCTCGCGCAGCTGATCGCCGCCGGCGCCGGCATCGACCGTGCGCTCGCCTTCGACATGGGCGGCACCACCGCGAAGATCACGCTCATCGACGACCTGCAACCGCAGCAGGCCCGGCACTTCGAGATTGCCCGCGCCGCCCGCTTCGTGAAGGGCAGCGGCATCCCGGTGCGCATTCCGGTGATCGACATGGTCGAGATCGGTGCCGGCGGCGGCTCCATCGCGCGGACCGATGCGCTGAAGCGCATCACCGTCGGGCCGGACAGTGCCGGCTCGGCCCCCGGGCCGGCCTGCTACGATCGCGGCGGCGTGCAGCCGACGGTGACGGATGCGGATCTGCTGCTCGGCTGGATCGACCCGGCCAATTTCGCCGGCGGCCATATCCGCCTGGCGCCCGAGCGCGCCGCGGCCGCGCTCGGCGCCGATCTCACCGGCCCGCTCGGCATGCCGCCCGCCCAGGCCGCGCTTGGCGTCACCGAGATCGTGACCGAGACGATGGCGAGCGCGGCGCGCGTGCATGCGGTGGAGAACGGCAAGGAGACCGCCGGGCGCACGCTGATCGCCTTCGGCGGGGCGGCGCCGCTGCATGCGGCGCGGCTGGCGCAGAAGCTTGGTATCACGCGGGTGCTGATCCCGTTCGGCGCCGGCGTCGGCTCGGCCTACGGCTTTCTCGGCGCTCCGCTGGCCTATGAGGTCGTGCGCTCCCGGGTCATTCGGCTGGCGGATTTCGACCCCCCGCTGCTGAACGACCTGTTCGCCGAAATGCGGGCGGAGGCCGAGGCGGTGCTGCAACTCGGCGCCCCAGCCGCCGCACTTGCGGAAACGCGCACCGCCTATATGCGCTATCGCGGCCAGGGGCACGAGGTCGCGGTGACGCTGCCGAATGCGCGCTACGACGCGACCGGCGGTGAGGCGCTGCACGCGCTGTTCGAGGCCGCCTACCGGGCGCTGTATGGCCGGACCATCCCTGGGCTTGCGGTCGAGGCGCTGAGCTGGACCCTGGCGCTGTCCGAGGTGCGGCCGCTGCCCGCGCGGGCCGCCCCCCCTGCCGCGGCCACCGCGCCGCCGCCCAGCGGTACGCGCCGGCTGATCGACCCCGCGACCGGCGCCGAGGTTGCCGCCGCGGTCCACCCGCGGGAGAGCCTGCCGCCCGGCGCGCGCATCGCCGGCCCGGCGGTGATCATCGAGGCGGAGACCACCACCCTGGTGCCGCAGGGCTTCACCGCCGGCCCGATCGCCGGCGGCCATATCCTAATCGAGAGGCTCGGCTGATGGCGCTGAACGAGATCGAGATCCAGGTCCTCTGGAACCGGTTGCTCTCCGTTGTTGAGGAGCAGGCCCAGGTGCTGGTCCGCACCGCCTTTTCCACCGCGGCGCGGGAGGCGGGCGACATTTCCGCGGGGATCTTCGACGTGCAGGGGCGGATGCTGGCCCAGGCGGTGACCGGGACGCCTGGCCATATCAACTCCATGGCGCGCGCCGTGGTGCATTTCCTCGATGCCTTCCCGGCGGCCACGCTGGTGGCGGGCGATGTGCTGATCACCAACGACCCCTGGAAGGGGACGGGGCATCTCTTCGACCTTACCGTCGTCACGCCGATCTTCAAGGCGGGCCGGCTGGTCGCGCTGTTCGCCGCGACCAATCACGTGGTCGATATCGGCGGCATCGGGCAAAGCCCGGAAGGCCGCCAGATCTTCCACGAGGGGTTGCAGATCCCGCTGATGTATCTGGCCCGCGCCGGGGTGATGAACGAGGACCTGCTGAACATCGTCCGCGTCAATGTGCGCGAGCCGGTGCAGGTGGTGGGCGACATCTACGCGCTGATCGCCTGCAACGAGACCGGCGGCAAGCAACTGCTCGGCATGATGGACGACTACCGCCTGGCCGATCTCGACCAGTTGGCCGAGACGATCATCAGCCGCAGCCGCGCCGCCATGGCCGAGGCAATCGGCAAGCTGCCGCAGGG
>CAITYE010000545.1 GCA_903896535.1 uncultured Paracraurococcus sp. | reverse complement strand
GGCCGCCGCCGATGCCGGGCCAGGGCCCGGGCGGCTTGGCCATGCAGCGCGCGGCGGGTTTCGGCCGGGCGGGGCACCACGGCGATCGGCGTATCGCGGGCGATCCGCCGCCAGCGCCGCCAGCGCGGCAATTGGCTGAGATTATCGGCGCCCATCAGCAGCACGAAGCGGGCGCGCGGAAAGCGGCGGCGCAGCAGGGCCAGGCTGGCGAAGGTGAAGCGGCTGCCCAGCCGTGCCTCGATATCGGCGGCGATCACCCGGGGCGGCGCGGCGATCGCGGTGGCGGAGCGCAGCCGCTCGGCAAAGGGGGCCATGCCGCGCGCCGGCTTCAGCGGATTGCCGGGCGAGACCAGGAGCCAGACCTGATCGAGCCCGAGCGCACGCCGCGCCGTCTCCGCCACATGCCGATGCCCGGCATGGCCCGGGTTGAAGCTGCCGCCCAGCAGGCCGATGCGCGCCCGGCGGCGATCTCCCCATTTTCCCGGCGGCGTTGCCACGCGCGCTCCTCGTTCAGGGGCGGACCTGCCCCGTGCCGAGGAGATGGTAGCGATAGGTGCAGAGCTGCTCCAGGCCGACCGGACCGCGCGCATGCAGCCGGCCGGTGGCGATGCCGATCTCGGCGCCGAAGCCGAACTCCCCGCCATCGCAGAACTGGGTGGAGGCATTCCACATCCCGACGGCGGCGGCGATGCCGTTGAGGAAGGTCATCGCCGCCTCGGCATCCTCGGTCACGATCGCTTCGGTATGCTCCGAGCCATGGCGGCGGATGTGATCGAGTGCCTGCGCCATGCCGTCGACCACGGCGATGGAGAGCACCGCATCCAGCCATTCGGTCGAGAAATCGGCATCATTGGCCGCCGGCAGATCGGGGCGGATGGCGCGCGCCCGGGCATCGGCCCGGAAGCGGCAGCCGAGCGCGGCCAGATCATCGACGAGGAGCGGGAGCAGGCCAGGGGCGATGGCGGCATCGATCAGCAGCGTCTCGGTCGCGCCGCAAACCCCGGTGCGGCGCATCTTGGCATTCGCCAGGATGGCCCGCGCCATGGCCGGGTCGGCGGCGGCATGGATATAGGTGTGGCAGAGCCCCTCGGCATGGGCGAGGACGGGCACGCGGCTTTCCTCCTGCACCCGCGTCACCAGCCCCTTGCCGCCGCGCGGCACGATCAGGTCGATCAGCCCGGCCGCGCGCAGCATGGCGCCGACGAAAGCCCGGTCGGCGGTGGCCGCCACCTGCACCGCGCCTGCCGGCAGGCGGGCGGCGCGCAGCCCGGCGCCGAGGCAGGCATGGATCGCCCCGGCGCTGCGCAGGCTTTCCCGCCCTCCCCGCAGGATCACCGCATTGCCGGATTTCAGGCAAAGCGCGGCGGCATCCGCGGTGACGTTCGGCCGGCTTTCGAAGATCATGCCGATGACCCCCAGCGGCTGGGCGACGCGGCGGATGGTCAGGCCATTCGGCCGCGTCCATTCCGCCAGCACCCGCCCGACCGGATCGGGCAGCGCGGCCACCTCCTCCAGCCCCACGGCCATCGCCTCGATGCGCGGCGGCGTCAGCGTCAGGCGGTCCTTGAAGGCCGCGGAGAGGTCCGGCGCGGCGGCGACATCGGCGGCATTGGCGGCGAGGATGTCCGGCGCGGCGGCGCGCAGCGCGGCGGCGGCGGCGATCAGCGCGGCATCCTTCTGGGCCCGCGGCGCCTGGGCCAGTACGGCGGCGGCGCTGCGGGCCGCATGGGCGGCCTCGGTCAGCAGGACGGCGGCAGGATCGGTCAGCACGTTCATGCCGGTCTTTTACCGTGCGGCGGGTGCGGAATCCTACCCCGTCAGCTCGAACAACAGCAGCAGGCTGCGTTGCAGCACGCTCTGATTATCGTCCGAGAGCAAGGCAACCAGCGTCCGGTCCTGCCAGCGGGTCACCGCCACCGCCTCGTAATTATCGGTGGGCAGCGGCGCGGCGAGGCGGAGGATCTCCTCGCCCGCCAGGATCGGTGCGGCCAGGGCGGCCGGCGAGAGCAGGACAAGCCGCCCCTCGAACCCCCCCAGCAGGCTGAAATACCGCTCCAGCACCAGCGCCCCGCCATCCGGCAGGCCGGCCGCATCCACCGGCCGGAAGCCCGGCTCCGGCCGATAGGCGATGTCGTGCCAGGGGCCGGGCCGGCCGATCCAGGCCCGCATCAGCCCCGGCCCGTCGGGGACGGCGAGGCCTTCGGTGATCGCCAGCAGCCGCCCATCGGCCAGCATCGCCAGCGCTTCCAGCCCCTGATTGCCCGGCGCCTGTTCCAGACCCGGCGGGTTCGGCACCAGCATCGCCGCGCCGTCGATGGCCCGATAGGCGCGGATGCGGTGCAGGCGTTCGAAGGCGACCAGCCAGGTGCCGTCGCTGGTGCGGGTCAGCGCCTCGGCATCGCCGGCGCGGGTGCCCGGCACGGGCTGGCCGGAGGTTTCGCGCAATGGGCCGGTGCGGATATCGCCGAGCCCGATCGGCCGATCCCCGGCCAGCAGCAGCCGCGCGGTCAGCCAATGGCCGGTATCGCTGATGACCGTCAGCGTCAGATCGGGCGCCAGCGCCATGCCGGAGAAGCCGCCAAAGCCGATGCCGGTGGCGTCGAGCCGGAGGCCACCGAGCAGGCGAAGCCGCCCGCCCGGCGGCAATTGCGGCAGGAGCAGCGGCTCGGCCAGCGGTTCAGCCCCGGCGGCGGCCGCAGATAGCGTGAAGGCGGCCGCCAGGAGGGCCCGGCGGCGGGGCATCGGGCTCAGGCCAGCATCGGTGCGCGCTCGGCGGAGGCGCGCTGCCAGGCCTCCGCTTCGTCCTCGTCGAAGAGTTCGGCGAGCTTCTTCATCATCGTCCCGCCAAGTTCCTCGGCATCGACGATGGTGACGGCGCGGCGGTAATAGCGGGTGACATCGTGGCCAATGCCGATCGCAATCAGCTCGACATCGCCGCGCGTCTCGATATCGCCGATCACCTTGCGCAGGTGGCGTTCGAGGTAGTTGCCGGGATTGACCGAGAGGGTGCTGTCATCGACCGGCGCGCCATCCGATATCACCATCAGGATGCGGCGATGCTCCGGCCGGACGCGCAGGCGCTTATAGGCCCATTCCAGCGCCTCGCCGTCGATATTCTCCTTCAGCAGCCCCTCGCGCAGCATCAGGCCAAGGTTTTTGCGTGAGCGCCGCCAGGGCGCGTCGGCCGCCTTGTAGATGACGTGGCGCAGGTCGTTGAGCCGGCCGGGATTGCGCGGCTTGCCGTCCTGCACCCAGCGCTCGCGCGCCTGCCCGCCCTTCCAGGCGCGGGTGGTGAAGCCGAGGATTTCGGTCTTGACCGCGCAGCGTTCCAGCGTGCGCGCCAGGATGTCGCTGCACATGGCGGCAACCGTGATCGGCCGGCCACGCATCGAGCCCGAATTGTCGATCAGCAGTGAGACGACCGTGTCGCGGAAATCCGCCTCGCGCTCGCGCTTGTAGGACAGCGCCAGCATGGGGTTGACGACAACGCGGGCCAGGCGGGCGGCATCGAGGATGCCTTCCTCGAGGTCGAACTCCCAGGCGCGCTGCTGCTGCGCGAGGAGCCGGCGCTGCAGCCGGTTCGCAAGCTTGGAGACGACGCCCTGCAGATGGTTCAGCTGCTGGTCGAGCTGCTGGCGCAGCCGGCCGAGCTCCTCCGGGTCGCAGAGCTCGTCGGCCTCGACCACCTCGTCGAACTGGGTGGCGTAGGGGCGGTAGCGGCTGGCATCGTCGGTGCCCTGCACCTCACGGCGCTGCTGCGGGCCGCCGGGCTTGTCGTCGCCCTCGGCGGCGGCGCCCTCATCCTCGCTCTCCTCGGCCTCCTCCTCAGACGCCTCGCCCTGCATCGTCTCGGGCTGGGCGCCGAGCATGCTTTCCTGGTCCTGGGACTGGGCCTCGCCCTCCCCGGACTGGTCCTGCTGGGAGGATTGCTCGCCGCTCTCCTCGCCATCCTCCTGGTCCTCGCTCTCGGCCTCCATCTCGGCTTCGGCGAGGTCGAGCGCGGTCAGCAGCTTGCGGGCGGCGCGCGCGAAGGCGTCCTGGTCGTCGGTCGCCGCGGCCATTTCCTCAAGCGCGGTCTCGGCATTCTCGGCCAGCGTATCGCGCCAGAGATCGAGCACGCGCTGCGCCGCCTCGGGCACCGCCTCGCCGGTCAGTCTTTCGCGGACCAGCAGGGACAGCGCGGCGGGCAGCGGCAACTGGTCCTTGCGCGTCATTCGGTCGTAGCCGTCGGATTCGCACTGATCGGCGAGGCGGGCGCGGAGATTGGCGGCGACGCCCGACATATGCTGGCTGCCCAGCACCTCGACGCGCACATCCTCAAGCGCGTCGAACACCTCCCGCGCCTCACGCCGCTGCGGCAGGCGGGCATTGTGGACGTGTTCGGAGTGGTGCCGCAGCTTGAGCGCGGCGGCATCCGCCGCGCCGCGCAGCTTGGCCATTTCAGCCGGCGGTAGCGCGCGGGTCGGCAGCGGCAGGCGCACGCGCTTGCCGGCGACGCCGCCCGGGCCGGGCTGGAAGGCCACCTGCACCTCGGCATTGGCGTGCGCGATGGCGCGCAGCGTGCCCGCGGTGGCGCGCTTGAATTCTTCTTGGCGGGTCAGGTCCTGCTTCGACATCCCTAATCTGGCCTCCGCCTCAACGCATCCCGCTCTAGAGCATGCTGCGTTCACATGCGTTTACGCAGCTCGCTCTAGCATGTGTTGGATCGCGCGATTCAGCGCCTTCGGCGATTCCGCCTCAACGCATCGCGCTCTAGACCGCGCGCCCGCCGGGCCCGATCAACGGGCCGGCAGCGGGCGCGCGGGACTCAGCCTGCCTTCCGCAGCAGGCCGATATTCGGCAGGTCCTCGTTGAAGCAGCGCTGGTAGTATTCCGCCACCGTCGACCGCTCGGCCTCGTCGCACTTGTTGAGGAAGGTCAGGCGGAAGGCGAAGCCGACTTCGCCGAAGATTTTGGCGTTTTCGGCCCAGGTGATGACCGTCCGCGGGCTCATCACCGTGCTGATGTCGCCGGCGATGAAGCCGGC
Source organism: uncultured Paracraurococcus sp. (assembly GCA_903896535.1). Classification (GTDB taxonomy): domain Bacteria; phylum Pseudomonadota; class Alphaproteobacteria; order Acetobacterales; family Acetobacteraceae; genus CAITYE01. The sequence continues at coordinate 4,767 of CAITYE010000545.1, read as the reverse complement.
GCGGGTCAGGTCGGCCAGCGCCACCATCGCCTCGATCCGCTTCTTCATCTTGGCGTCCGCCGGGTCAGCGCCCAGCTTGGCCAGCACGATCTGGGTTTCCTGCGCATGCGGCAGGTAGTTCAGCGTGGCGACGATGTTCCAGCGGTCCATCTGCCCCTGATTGATCTGCTGGGTGCCGTGATAGAGCCCGGTGGTATCGCCGAGGCCCACGGTGTTCGCCGTGGAAAACAGCCGGAAATACGGGTGCGGGCGGATCACCTTGTTCTGGTCGAGCAGCGTCAGCTTGCCCTCGACCTCCAGCACCCGCTGGATCACGAACATCACGTCCGGGCGGCCGGCATCGTATTCGTCAAAGACCAGCGCGCAGGGGTGCTGCAGCGCCCAGGGCAGGATGCCCTCGCGGAACTCCGTCACCTGCTTGCCGTCCTTGAGGACGATCGCATCCTTGCCGATCAGGTCGATACGGCTGATGTGGCTGTCCAGGTTCACCCGGATGCAGGGCCAGTTCAGCCGCGCCGCGACCTGTTCGATATGGGTCGATTTGCCGGTGCCGTGATAGCCCTGGATCATCACGCGGCGGTTGTTGGCGAAGCCCGCGACGATCGCCAGCGTGGTCTCGCGATCGAACCGGTAGGTGTCGTCCACCTCCGGCACATGCTCGGTGCGGACCGAATAGGCCGGCACCTGCATGTCGATGTCGAGGCCGAAGGCCTCGCGCGCATTCACGGTTATGTCGGGGGCATTGATCGACGAGGTCGGCATGATCTCGGCGACGGGGGCGACCTTGTTCATCGGCATCCGCTCGAAGGAAGGGTGAAAGATTAGGCCAGGGCCATGCCGCAGGCTACCCGGGGCGGGGCAATTCCCCAAGCTGCGTCGCGCGGGGCGTTATTCCGCCGCACTCGCCGGCCGGGAATCGCCCGTGGCCGGGGCGGCTAAGCGCTGACGCAGCAGGCTATAGGCCCGATTGACGTCCTTGAAGCGGTCCTCGGCGCCGCGATCGCCACCGGTCACGTCCGGGTGCAGTTGCTTGGCCAGCGTCTTGTAGCGCGCCCGGAGCAGCGCCTGATCAAGCGGCCAGCCGAGGTCGAGCACATCCAGCGCGGCGCGCAGCTCGGGCGGTGGCTCGTGCCGTTCGGGCGGCTTGGCGCGCTGCGCGTGCAGCGGCGTATCGCGCAGGATGCCCAAGGGATCGCGCAGCAACGTCGGGTCGATGCGGCTATTGCCGCCGAGCCGGCCCAGCGGCCAGGTCGGCCGCTGCCAGGAGGTATCGGCGCGGAGATTGGCCTCGATCTCGTCCGGCCCCATCCCTTTGTAATAATCCCAGGACGCGTTGTATTCGCGCACATGCGGCAGGCAGAACCAGCGATACTCGTTCAGCGCACGGCGCGAGACGGGCGCCCGGAACTCTCCAGCCTCGGCGCAGCCGGGCATGTCACAGGCCCGCCCAGGGGCGGCTGGCTGAGGCTCAAAGCGGGATCCGCGGCGCGGTCGCATGCGCCGCTTATGGGCCCGGGCCAGCCCGGCCGGCAAGCCGGAGCGCGCGGCTTGCGCGGCGCCGCCAAAGCCGGGAGACTGCCGCATGCAAACCCGTGCCGATCGCATTGTCGCCGCGCTGACGCGCTGCTTTCCGCCGGCCGAGATCGCGGTCGTCGACGACAGCCACAAGCACGCCCACCACGCCGGCGCGCGGGCGGAGGGCGAGACCCACTACAGCGTGCAGGTGGTCAGCCCGGCCTTCGCCGGACAGAGCCGCATCGCCCGCTCCCGCGCAGCGCATGCCGCGCTCGCCGCCGAATTCGCGACCGGCCTGCATGCGCTTTCGCTGAAGCTGCTGACGCCCGAGGAAGCCGCGCGGGGGTAGCGCGGCGCTGCCCCGGCGGCTATGGCCGGAGCGCAACCGTCGGATACGCCGCCATGACCCCCGCCGAGCTCGCCGCCGTGCAGACGCATCTTCGCCGCCTGCTCGGTAACGACCGCATCAAGCTCACGACGCCGCAGCGCCGGAATGCCTCGGTCGAGATGTTCGTCGGCAGCGAGTTCGTCGGCACCGTGCACCGGGACGCCGAGGACGGCGAGGTTTCCTACAGCGTGCAGATCGCGATCCTGGCCGAGGATCTGGCGCAGATCAATTGATGCCGGACACCCGCGCGGCCATCCTCTGCCCGCATTGCGAGGAGCCGACGCTGGCCAACCTGCTGGCCGATGGCAGCGTCGTCTGCTCCTGCGCGGCGGAACGGCCGCTGCCTGCCCCCCACCCTGATGCCCCTGCCGCCCCTGCTGCCCCTGCCGCGCGCGCAGGGGATGCGGGGCGGCCCAGGCCTTGGCCGGCGCACCTGCGCGGCTATGATCCCGCCATTCCCGCATCCGAGTGAGTCCGCCTGGGGGTCGGATTCCCGATGACCGCAGCCACGCGCCGTCTCGTCGCCCTCCTGGCCGCCGATATCGCCGGTTATAGCCGGCTGATGGAGGCGACGCCCGAGCTGACCTATGCCAGCCTGCGGACGCTGGAGCGGGAGGTGGTCGAGCCGTTGATCGCGGCCCATCGCGGCCAGATCGCGAAGCGCACCGGCGATGGCTTCCTCGCCTGGTTCGAGACGGTGAGCGAAGCGCTCTCCGGCGCGCTGGCGGTGCAGGCGGCCGTCAGCCAAAGGGCGCGGGCCAACATGCAGGAGATCCCGCTTTTTTACCGCATGAGCGTGCATCTGGCCGAGGTGTTCCTCGAACCCACGGATATCTTCGGGGACGGGGTGAATATCGGCGTCAGGCTGCAAACCCATGCCGAGCCGGGCGGCGTCGTGGTCTCTGACCCGGCCTATGCGCTGATCGAGGCACCGGCCACCGCCGGCTTCGTCGATCTTGGCGAACTCTCGCTGAAGAATATCGGCCGGCCGATCCGCGCCCATGCGCTGCACGCGCCGGGCGGCGTGCCGACCGCGCTGGCGCCGTCACTGCACGATGGCCGCCCTTCGATCGCGGTGGTGCCCTTCCATCAATTCCAGCCCGAGACCTCGGAGGATTATTTCGCCGAAGGGGTCATCGAAGGCATCATCCACGTACTCGCCGGATTGCGAGAGGTCTTCGTGCTCTCGCAAGGCTCGACGCAGCGCTATGCGGGCGTTGCGGTGGATGCGCGACAGATCGGCGCTGAGCTTGGGGTCCGCTACGTGCTGCACGGGCGGGTGCGGCGCGGCGGTGGGCAGCTGCGGATCGCCACCGAATTGCTCGACGCGCAAAGCGGCACCGTGCTGCGCTCCGACCTTTATGGCGGGCGGGCGGAGGAATTATTCGAGCTCCAGGACCGCATTTCGCAGGAGGTGGTGCAAGCGATCGCGCCGCAGGTTCGCCAGCAGGAGCTCCGCCGCGCCCTGCGCAAGCATGCCGACGTCATGTCGGCCTATGATTTGTTGCTTCAGGCCCTGGATCAGCTGCATCGGTTCGACCAGGACTCGTTTTTTCGCGCCGGTGGTTTGCTGCAACAGGCCATCTCGGTCGATGCCGGCTTCGTCCCGGCGCGCTCCTATCGCGCCTGGTGGCATATCCTGCGGACCTCCCAGGGCTGGACCAGCGCGCCGGGGGCGGACATGGCTGAGGTGGGCCGCCACTCCACCATGGCGCTGGCGCTCGACGGCAGCGATTTCCTGGCGCTTGCCATCCGCGGGCATGGCCTGGCTTGGTCGCGCAACTACCGCGCCTCGCTCGATGTGCTGGACCGGGCGATCGAACTCGGCCCCAACTGCGCCCTGGCCTGGACCGCGCGCGGCCTGACCTGTGGCTATCTTGGCGACATGACCGAAGCGATCCGCTGCGGCGAACAGGCGCTGCGACTGACCCCGTTCGACCCCTTCGCATTTTACCATGAGGCCATGCTGGCGCAGAACCTCTACTTCGCCGGCCAGGGGCGTGCGGCGATCGCCCTCGGCCGGAAGGTCCTGCTGCGCTGCCCGGGCTTCACCTCCAACCTCCGTCTCATGGCGGTGGCCCTCGCGGCCCAGGGCGAGTTGGCGGAGGCCCGGGCCATGCTCGATCTGCTGGTCGATGCGGAGCCGGATTTTAACTTGACTTCCTTTGAATTACGGACTGTTCTGCCCCCGGCGCTTCGCGGCGACTATATCGCGCGCATGCGTGCGGCAGGCGCGCCAAGCTAGGCGCCAAGCCAGGCGCCAGGTGAGGCGCTGGGATCGGGGGCGGGAGGCCTGGGCTGAACCCTGGGCCGAACCCTGGGGCGACCGGTCCGTGATCGCACCGCGCCGCCGTTCAGGGCCTAGAGCATGCTGCGTTCACATGCGTTTACGCACCCTGCTCTAACTTTTATTTGGTCGCGGGATTCAGCGCCTTCGGCGATGTCGCCGCAACGCATCCCGCTCTGGCCAGCGACAAGGCGGGAGGCAGGCGATGAACTCGGGCAGCTCAGGAAGTTCAGGAAGTTCCGGCAGTTCCGGCAGTTCGGGAAGTTCCGGCAGCTCGGGCAGCGCCGGCCATCTCGGCGCCGGCTGGCTGCTGGCCGACCGCGTCGATCTGCCGTTCGTCAGCATCCCCGGCCTGGCTGATCTGACGCTGCCGCTGGCGCCGGACGGGTTCCCGCCCGGGCAGTGGTCACCGGCCTGGACCTCCTCCCTGCTGCTCGGCGAGTTCTGCCGCAGCGTGAGCCTGGATGCGCTCAGCTGCCCGCAGCCGAAGCCGCCGACCGAGCTGGAGTTCGCACAGCTGGTCCGCGCCGCCGAGGATGAGCGGGCCGATGCGTTGGGCGAAATCCTCACCCAGGGG
>CAITYE010000544.1 GCA_903896535.1 uncultured Paracraurococcus sp. | reverse complement strand
CCGATCGAGCCCGACGCCCCGCCGCGATTGTCGATCACCACCGGCCGGCCCAGCACCTCCGAAAGTTTTGGCTGCATGATGCGGGCGATGGTGTCAGTCGACCCGCCCGGCGGCCAGGGCACAATCAAGCGCACCGGCCGGTCCGGCCAGTCGGCTGCGGCGTGCAGCACGGCGGGGCTGCCTAGCCCGCCCCCCGCCAGCGCCAGCAAAAGACGACGTTTCATGGCATTCTCCCTCCTGCCACGCCAGCCAGACAGCTCGTCGGCCCGCGGCAGCGTCCCCTTCAGGGGATCTCTTCCAAAACCGCACGGCCAATGGGCCAACCAGGGCGCAAGCTCAAGCCCCAAGCAGGGCCGGGGTCGGCGCGCCGAGCCCGGCAGTCAGCGCCCGCACATCCGCCGCCGCCGCCGCACCGGGGCTTCGGGTCAGCAGTGGAACCTGCGCCCGGATCGCGGCCGGCACCAGCGCATCCCGACGAATGACACCAGCGAGCGGCACACCGGCGCCCAGGAAACGCCGACATGCGGTATCGAGCGTGCGCCAGGTGGCCTCCCCCGCCAATCGGCCAGACGCTTGGTTCACGACGACCCGCGCCGCACCGCTCGGCGCATCCTGACGGTGCAGTTTCAGCACTGCATAAGCATCGGTCAGGCTGGTCGGCTCGCCCGTCGCCACCACCAGCAGCAGGTCGGCCCGCGCCGCCAAACGGCGAACCCCAGGCGCCACCCCGGCCGGTAGGTCCAGCAGCACATCGTCATACGCCTGCCCCAGCCGCTGCAGCAGCGCGAGCACCGGCGCCGCCTCCAGCCCCGCCAGGGCACCGGAGCCGGATCGGCCGACCAGCACCGCGAAACCCGCCGGGTGCGGCGCCGGCAACGCCCCGCCCGCCAGCGCATCCCCCAAATCGCGCCCCGGATCGAGCCTGAGCTGCACATCGATATTCGCCAGCCCGAAATCGCCATCGACCAGCAGCACCCGCCGGCCACGCTCGGCCAAGGCCTGCGCCAGGCTGATCGACACCCAGGTCTTGCCCACGCCGCCCTTGCCCGAGGCGATCGCCAACAGCCGTCCCTTGCCCAAGGTCACGCCGCATCCTCCCGCAAGGCCGCCGGGCCGTTCAGCAGGCGCGCCGCCAGCCGCCCCGGATCAAGTGGCGCAAGCCCATCCGCCGGGCTCCGGCCGATCCCCGCCACGGTCAGCGCCAGCCCCGCGCCGGCGGCGGCCAACACACCCCCAAGCCGCGCTGGCAGATCGAGCCGGCTCGGCAGCATCAAACCCGCCCCCAGGCCAGCAAAACCTGTCGCCAACGCCGCCGCTTCCTCCGCATCCAGCCCCGCCGGCAGAACCACCAACGGCTCTGCCTCGGCCGCCGCCAGCAACGCGACCAGCGCCGGCGCCGGCAGGCGCGGGTCCTGCCCGGCGCTGTCGATCAGTACCGGCTGGCCCGGCACCCGCCGCGCCAGCGCCTTCAGCAGCATCGCCGGCTTCGGCGCCACGATGAGCGGCAGGTGGAGCAGCCGGGTAAAGGCGGCGAGCTGTTCGGTCGCCCCGGCGCGCGCATCATCGGTCGTCACCACCAAAGGCGGCCGGCCAGACAGCAGCGCCTGGGTCGCCAGCTTCGCGCAGGTCAGCGTCTTGCCGGCCCCCGGCGGGCCGATCAGCATGACCGGCCGCGTCATGCCATCCGGCAACGGGGCGAAGCGCAGCCGGGCGGCGAGCCGCTCCGCGAGCCCCTCCACCGGCCCGGCTAGCGTGCCGAAAAGCGCCTCTGGCGGGCGATGCCAATGAAGTTGCGGCGGCAGCGCACGGCCCGGACCCGAAGGCAGGATCAGCAGCGGCTCATCCTGGCCGAGCGGCGGCGCCGCCTCGCCCCGCCCCCCCTCGCGCGCCGCCGTCAGCTCGATGCCGCCGGCCACGCGCCGCGTATCGAGGATCACCGCCTCGGCGCCCAACTCGGCCCGTAACAGCGCCATCGCCTCGCGCATATCCGAAGCTCGGAAAACCCGCAGCCGCATCCTCGCTCAGCCCCCAGCGCCGATCACAGCGTCGCCACCGTGCGGATGCGTGCCCGCGGATGGATCTCCGCCTGGCTCAATACCATCGTGCTTGGCCGCAGCCGCTCGACAATCGCCCGCACATGCGCGCGGATGCCGGCCGAACAGACCAAGACAGGGGCCTCCCCGGCCGCCGCGGCACCGTCGCAGACCTCCCGCAACCGCTGCATGAAGCTCTGCAGCCGCGAAGGTTCCATGCTGAGCTGGCGGTCTTCCGGCGGCCCGGTCAGGCTTTCCGCAAAGACGAGTTCCCAATCCGCGGACAGGGCAATCATCGGGACATATCCCTTGCCGCCGCGCGCTGCCTCGGACAGCTGACGGGCGAGCCGCCCACGCACCACGCCGACGATCCCAGGCACGCTGCGGGTGCCAGCCGCGGTCGCCTCCTGCACCCCTTCGAGGATGGTCGGCAGGTCGCGGATCGAGACCTGTTCGGTCAGCAACGCCTGCAAAACCCGTTGCAGCCCGCCGACGCCGATCTGCGACGGGACCAGATCGCTGACCAACTTCTTGTGTTCCCCCGGCAATTCGTCGAGCAGCTTCTGGGTCTCGGCGAAGGAGAGCAATTCGGCCATCTGCTCCCGCACCGTCTCGGTCAAATGGGTG
>CAITYE010000543.1 GCA_903896535.1 uncultured Paracraurococcus sp. | reverse complement strand
GCGAAGCTTAGAGCAGCCTCCGGTCTGATGGATCACGCGGTGATCCATCAGACCGGAGATAAGCTGCTCTAGAATCTATATTTTCTAGAGCAAGAGATCCGTTCAGACGATTCCGTCTGAACGGATCTTGCTCGAGGAGCACGCTGCGTTCACGCAGCCCGCTCTAGCATGTGTTGGGTCGCGCGATTCGGCGCCTTCGACGATGCCGCCTCAACGCATCGCTCCCTAAACCGGCCGCACCCCCCAGAACGCATAGATCGCGCTGATCGGGTCGCTGATCGTGCGGCGATAGGCGGTCTGGCCGAAATACTGCCCGGTTGGCAGGAAGGGTACCTGATCCAGCACCGCGCGCTGCAGATCGGCGGCGATCGCCTGCTGCGCGGCCATGTCGGGCGCTTCGAACCAGGCCAGGCGCTGGCGCTCCACCGCCGGCACATTGGGCCAGCCGAAGAAGGCGCGTTCGCCGTTCGCGCGCAGCCAGGTGGCGACGCCGGGATTGATGGCATCCAGCCCGTTCCAGGTGGTGTGGAAGAAGTGCCAGCCGCCCTTTTCTGGTGGCTCCTTGCTGGCGCGGCGCTGCACCAGCGTCCCCCAGTCGGAGACGCGGTAATCCACCTTCATCTCCAGCTTCTTGAACCGATCGACCAGCACCTCGCTGGCCGCCGCCTGCACCGCCTGGTCGGTCGGCGCCAGCATCACCACCGTCTCCCCCTGGTAGCCGGCCTCCCGCAACTCGCGGCGGGACCGGGCGAGGTCGCGTGGCCCGGTGATCGCGGCCATGTCGACATCGGTCGCCAGCGGTGTGCCGGGGGTAAAGACACCGATGCCGGCGCGCCACATCTCCGGCTCCCCGGCCACCGCGGTCATGATATCGGCCTGGCTCATCGCGCCCAGCACGGCGCGGCGCACCGCCGGCTTATCGAAGGGTGGGTAGAGCGTGTTGAAGATGCCGGTGCCGACGGCGCCGAAGGGGTTGGCCCGGCGCACCACCACATCGCGGGAGCGTTTGAGCGCGGGGGCGAGATCGTTCGGCGGGTTCTCCCACCACTCCACCTCGCCATTGCGCAGCGCCGCGGCGGCGGTGCCGCCATCGGGCATGACGATCCATTCGACGCGGTCGAAGAAGACCCGCTTCGGCCCGGCGGCCCAGCTGGTCTCGCCGTTCGGGCGAGGGACGTAGTCCGCGTTGCGGGCATAGGCCACGCGGGCGCCGCTGACGCGCTCATTGGGCAGGAAGCGGAAGGGGCCGCTGCCGATATACTCCTTGATCTGGGTGTTGGCGTCGGTCGTGGCGATCCGTTCGGGCATGATGAACAGCGCGGAGGGGCCAAGCTTGCCCAGCGCGTCCAGCATCGGCCCGAAGGGCGCTTTCAGGCGGATGGTGAAGACCCGATCCTCGGGTGAGGCCATCTCCTCGACGCGCGCCATCAGCGCCTGGCCCAGCGCGTCGCGCTGCGCCCAGCGGCGGATGGAGGCGATGCAGTCGCGCCCGCGCACCGGCTCCCCATCATGGAAGCGCAGCCCGTCGCGCAGGCGGAAGCGCCAGACCATGCCGTCCTGCTCATAGGCCTCGACCATCTGCGGTTGCGGGCGCAGCTGTTCGTCGAGGCCGAAGAGCTGGTCGTAGATCATCAGCGCGTGGTGGCGGGTGATGTAGGCCGTGGTGAGGACGGGATCGAGGACCGTGAGGTCGGTCTGCGGCACGTAGCGCAGCACCTTGGCCCCCTGCGCGAAGGCAGGGGCGGCGAGCGCGCCGGCGGCGGCGAAAAGGCTTCGGCGGTACATGCGATCGGCTCCCGGCAGGGTGGGCGCGACGGCGTTCTTTCCCTGGCTGATAGTCAAGCCCACCGATGGGGGGCTCGCAAGCGCCGCCTACCAGAACACCGGGATGACGCCGATCAGCGCGCCGGCCAGCAGCATGACCGCTGCCATGCCCAGCGCCCAGGGCAGGGTGAAGCGCTGAAGGGCGCCGAAATCGATGCCGCACAAACCCACCAGCAGGTAGGTGGAGGCAACCAGCGGGCTCAGCAGATGCACCTGCTGGCCGACCAGGGAAGCGCGGCCGATGGCTTCCGCGCTGTGCCCGTACGCCGCCCCCGCCTGGGCCAGGATCGGCAGGATGCCGAAATAAAAGGCGTCGTTCGAGATCAGGAAGGTGAAGGGGATGGAGACCAGCGCGGTGATCAGCGGAATGAAGCGCCCGGCGCCTTCGGGGATGATGGCGGTGACGCTTTTCGCCATCGCCTCCACCATCCCGGTACCGGCGAGGATGCCGGTGAAGACGCCGGCGGCGATGATGAGGGAGACCACCGCCAGCACGTTCGGCGCATGCGCCGCGATCCGCGCCTTTTGTTCGCCGAGCGTGGGGTAGTTGATGACCGCGGCGATGCCGAAGCCGATCATGAACAGCACCGGCAGCGGCAGCAGGCCCAGCAGCAGGCAGGTCATCAGCAGCGCCGTCAGGGCGAAGTTCACCCACAGCAGATGTGGGCGCCGCTCGGGCGGCAGCGGCGCCACGGTATCGACCACCCCACCCACCGGCGCCGGCACGTCGTCCAGCCCGCCCAGGCTGGCGACGCCGATCCGCGCCCTCTCCCGCCGCCCCAGCACCCAGGCGACGAACAGCGCGAAGCCGAGGCAGGCGATCATGGTCGGGATCAGCGGCACGAACAGCGCATTGGCATCGACGTGCAACGCGCTGGCCGCCCGCGCCGTCGGCCCGCCCCAGGGCGTGAGGTTCATATTGCCGGCGGCCAGCATGATGACGCAGGCGGCATAGAGCGGGTTCATCCCCAGCCGGCGGAACAGCGGCAGCATCGCCGTGGTGGTGATCAGGTAGCTGGTCGAGCTGTCGCCATCGAGCGAGACGATGGAGGCGAGGATGGTCGTGCCGATCATGATCTTCACGGGGTCGCCGCCAACCAGGCCAAGCACGGTCTTCGCCACCGGGTCGAACAGCCCGGCATCGATCATCAGCCCGAAGTAGAGGATGGCGAACATCAGCAGCGCCGCGGTCGGCGCCAGATTGCGGATGCCATCCACCGCCATCTTGCCGATCTCGGCCCCGAAGCCGCCGAGCAGGGCGAAGGCGACGGGGACCAGGATCAGCGCGACCAGGGCCGAGAGCCGGTCGGTCATGATCAATGTCATGAAGACCAGGACCATGCCGTAGGCCAGTAGCGTGAGCATCGACCAAGTCTCCCTTGCGGTAACCAGCGCCTGCCACGCCTATCCCCGGCTTCCTGGCCCGGCAAGCTGGCCGCCGGCCGGTGACGTGATAGCCTGGCCGGACGCCATCGGGGCGCCAAGGGGAGGTAGGGTGCGGGCCTGGTTTGCAGCGACCGGAGCGACGTTTCTGGGCATGGCGCCGGAGCAGCCGCTCGGCGTGCTCGCCGCCGCGCAACTCGCCGTCGGCTTTGCCGGCACGCCGCAGCAGTTTCAGGCCTGGACGGAACAGATCGCGGTGCTGCGCGCGGTGATGCAGCCGGCCTGGACCCTTGCCCTGGAATACGGGCTGCTGCGCCTGGAAAAGCGCATCGACGCGGTGATCCTGACCGACCGCGCCATCCTCGTGCTGGAATTCAAGATCGGCGCGCCGACCCGGGCGGGGCTGGCCGAGGCCGAGGATTACGCCCT
>CAITYE010000542.1 GCA_903896535.1 uncultured Paracraurococcus sp. | reverse complement strand
CCGCCGCAGGGCGATGAGGTCCGCGACTGGGGCCCGCCCTTCGATGGCGCGGGGGATGCCAGCTATTTCGTCGGCGTGAACCGCAACAAACGCTCCGTCGGGCTCGACCTCTCGAAGCCGGAGGGCCGCGCGGTGGTGCTGCGCCTGCTGGAAGGCGCCGATGTGCTGATCGAGAATTTCAAGCCCGGCTCCATGGAGAAATGGGGCCTGGGCTACGAAGCGGTGCTGCGCGACCGCTTCCCGCGGCTGGTGCATTGCCGCGTCTCCGGCTTCGGCGCGGATGGGCCGCTCGGCGGCTTCCCCGGCTATGACGCGGTGCTGCAGGCAATGGTCGGGCTGATGTCCATCAACGGCACCAGCGATAGCGGGCCGACGCGGCTGGGCAATCCCATCGTCGATATCGCGACCGGCTTGTTCAGCAGCATCGGCATCCTGATGGCGCTGCAGGAACGCGAGCGCAGCGGCCTTGGCCAATATGTTGATATGACGCTGCATGATTGCGGCATGGCGCTGCTGCACCCGCACGCCGCCAACTACTTCCTGTCCGGCAAGCGGCCGGTCGCCACCGGCAACCCGCACCCGAACCTGGCGCCTTATTCCAAATTCCGGACCCGGACCTGCGAGATCTTCGTCGCCGCCGGCAACGATCCCGCCTTTCGCAAGTTCTGCGACTTCCTCGGGCTGCAGGAGATGGCGCGCGATCCGCGCTTTGCCACCAATGGCGCACGGGTCATCAACAAGCCCGCGCTGACCGAAATCCTGGACGCCCGCTTCGCCGAGGAGGACGGGCATGACCTGACCCGGCGCATGCTGGCTGCCGGCCTGCCCGCCGGCCCGGTGCTGCATGTGGATGAGGCGATGGCCGCCGAGCACACCGCGCATCGGCGCATGGTGACGGAGCTTGGCGAGTATCGCGGCCTCGGCACGCCGATCAAGCTCTCTCGCACGCCGGGCGGCACCCGTGCGGCGCCGCCGCGCTTCGCCGAACATACCGATGCGGTGCTGGCCGCGCGCGGCTTCTCGGCCGAGGAGTTGAAGGCGCTTCGGGCCAGTGGCGTGCTGGTGGACGAACGGCGAAAGTAGCGCCGAGCGTTTTGCCGCTTGCGCGCGGCAGAGCTTCGCGCGTCAACTATGCGCAGGTAACGTGACCGCCACGCCTTCCCGGCAAGAGGAGGCGGGCCAGGGGAGGTTGCATGGTGATCCGGCCCGGGGCCCAGCATGGCCCTGCTTGAGGTCCAGGATATCGTCATCCGCTTCGGCGGCGTGGTCGCCGTCGGCGGCGTGTCCTTCACCGTGGAGGACGGCCAGATCTGCGGCCTGATCGGCCCCAACGGCGCCGGCAAGACGACGACCTTCAACTGCATCAGCGGCATCTATCGCCCGAATGAAGGGCGCATCCGGTTCGCCGGCCAGGACATCACGGCCGCGCCACGCCATGCCATGGTGGGCCTGGGCATCGGGCGGACCTTCCAGAACCTGGCGCTGTTCCGCTCAATGAGCGTCTGGGAGAATGTCCTGACCGGCGCCCATGCCGATGGCCGGGCGGGCTTCATCGCCAGCGCCCTTGCCGCCCCTGCGGTGCGGGCGGAAGCACGGGCAGCTGAGGCGCGCGCCCGCGAGTTACTGACGTTGCTTGACCTGGAGAAGGTGGCCGGCCAGCCGGTCAGCGCACTGCCCTTTGGCTGGCAGAAACGGGTCGAAATGGCCCGCGCGCTGATCGCCCGGCCAAAACTGCTGCTGCTCGATGAGCCCGCGGGCGGGCTGAACCATGGCGAGGTGGATGAGCTGGCCGAGCTACTGGTGCGCATCCGGCGCGAATTCGCGCTCGCGATCCTGCTGGTCGAACATCACATGTCTTTGGTCATGCGCGTCTCGGACAAGGTGGTCGCGCTCGATTTCGGGCGGAAGATCGCGGAGGGCACGCCCGCTGAGGTGCGCGCCGACCCGGAGGTGATCCGTGCCTATCTCGGCGACGGGCAGGGGACGCCACATGCTGCTTGAGGCGCGCGGCCTGAAGGCCGGCTATGGCCAGACCCAGGTGCTGCACGGCCTCGACTTCGATGTCGCCGAAGGCGGCGTTACCGCCCTGCTCGGCGCCAATGGCGCGGGCAAGACGACGACGCTGCGCGCCATCTGCGGCATGTGCCGCGTCGAAGGGGCGGTCAGCTTCCGCGGGCAGGCGCTGCCGGGCCGCGCCACCGAGGATATCGTCCGGCTCGGCATCGCGCATGTGCCGGATGGGCGCGGCACCTTCATGGAGCTTTCGGTCGAGGAGAATTTCCGCCTCGGCGCCTATATCCGGCGCGACCGGGAGGTGGCGGCGGATTTCGACCGGCTCTGCGGCTGGTTCCCGCGCCTGAAGCAGCGCTGGAAGCAGCAGGCCGGCACGCTGTCGGGCGGCGAGCAGCAGATGCTGGCGATCGCCCGCGCGCTGTTGCTCCGGCCCAAATTATTGTTGCTCGATGAGCCGAGCTTCGGCCTCGCGCCGCTGATCGTGCAGGAGATCTTCGACATCATGCGCCGCGTCCGCGATGAGAGCGGCGTCGGCATCCTGTTGGTCGAACAGAACGCCAACCTCGCCCTCGAACTCGCCGATCTCGCCTATCTGCTGGAGACGGGGCGGATCGTCGCGCATGGCCGCGCCGCAGAAATCCGCCAGGACGAGGCGATCCGGCGCAGCTACCTGGGGTACTAGGACATGAACGGGCTTGCCCATCAGATCGTCGCCGGCATCGCCACAGGGGGCATTTATGCCGCGGTCGCGCTGGCCATCGTCATGATCTACCAGGCGACGCACCACGTGAACTTCGCGCAAGGGGAGATGGCCACCCTTTCCACCTTCATCGCCTGGTCGATGATCAATGCCGGCATGCCCTACTGGGTTGCCTTCTTCGCCACCGTCGCGGTCAGCTTCGCGATCGGCGTGGCGATCGAGCGGTTACTGATGCGCCCGGTGCAGAACGCGCCGGAGCTGACCCATGTCGGCGTCTTCATCGGGCTGCTGCTGATTATCGGCAACGCCACCGGCTGGATCTTCGGCTATACGACCAAGAGCTTCCCGAGCCCCTTCCACAGCGACAAGCCGCTGGCCGGCGGGCTGATCTCGGCGCATGAGCTCGGCAGCACGGTGGTCACGCTGGCCGTGCTGCTGCTGGTCTGGGCCTTCTTCCGCTTCACCAGGCTTGGCCTTGCCATGCGGGCGGCGGCCTATAATCCGCGCTCGGCGCGCCTGGTCGGCATCCGCGTCGGCTGGATGCTGGCGCTGGGCTGGGGGCTGGCGGCGGCAATCGGCGCGGTCGCCGGCATGATGGTGGCGCCCATCGTCTTCCTCGATCCCACGATGATGCTCGGCATCCTGCTCTATGCCTTCGCCGGGGCGCTGCTCGGCGGCATCGACAATCCGATGGGCGCGGTGATCGGCGGCTTCGTCGTCGGCGTGCTGGAAAACCTCGCCGGCGCCTATGTGGTCGGCACGGAACTGAAGCTGACGGTTGCGCTGGCCATCATCATCGGCGTCCTTGTCGTCAGGCCCTCCGGCCTGTTCGGCCGTGTCGTTTACAGCCGGGTATGACGCGCATGGACGAAAGCCTCGGTCCATCAGGCGCGGCAGGCGGCAGCCGGGCCTGGCGCGCCACGCTGCTGACCCTCGGCATCTTCGCGGCGGTCGCCCCCGCCTTCTTATTAGAGAGCTTCCAGCTCTTTCAGCTGACCATGGCCGTCATCATGGCGCTCGCCGTGCTCGGGCTGAACATCGTCACCGGCTATAACGGCCAGATCAGCCTGGGCCATGGCGCCTTCTTCGCGGTCGGCGCCTATGTCACGGCGATCCTGATGTCGCATTTCGACTGGTCGTTCTGGGCAACCCTGCCCGTGGCGGCGCTGGTCTGCGCCGCGGTCGGCTATGGCGTCGGCTTCCCGGCGCTGCGCCTGGGCGGGCTTTATCTGGCGCTGACCACCTTCTCCCTGGCCGTGGCGGTGCCGCAGATCCTCAAGCACAAGGCGCTGGAAGACTGGACGGGTGGCGTGCAGGGGCTGTTCCTGGTCAAGCCCGACCCGCCCTTCGGGCTTGCCGTCACGCCGGACCAGTGGATGTATCTCTCCGTCGTCGCCGTCGCCGCGCTGTGCTTCTGGGGCACCTGGAACCTCGTGCACAGCCGCATCGGGCGGGCGCTGATGGCGATCCGCGACAATCCCACCGCGGCGCAGGCGATGGGGATGGATATCAGCGCGCTGAAGACCAAGACCTTCGCCGCCAGCGCCATGGTCACCGGCATCGCCGGGGCGCTGTCCGCCGTCGCGATCGAATTCGTGGCGCCGGACAGCTTCACCTTCGGCGTCTCTATCACGCTCTTCGTCGGCATGGTGGTGGGCGGCGTCGCCTCCATCCTCGGCTCGCTCTTCGGCGGGCTGTTCGTGCTGTTCGTGCCGAACATCGCCGAGGCGATCAGCAAAGCCGCGCCCGGCGTGATCTACGGCGTGATTTTGATTTTGTTCCTGTTCCTGCTCCCTGGCGGTTTCGCCGGGCTCCTGCGCCAGATCGCCGCGCGGCTGACGCGCCGCCGTCCATGACCTTCCGGAGAGACCGACCATGACCACCAGCCGCCGCACCCTGATCCTGACCACGGGGGCGCTGCTCGCCGCCCCCCGCCTCGCCGCCGCGCAGGAGACGCCGGGCGTCACCGCGACCGAGATTCGCATCGGCAGCACCAATGCGCTGTCCGGCCCGGCCTCGACCTATTCGGTTATCACCAAATGCCTGACGGCGATGTTTCAGCGGTTGAACGACCAGGGCGGCGTCGGCGGCCGCAAGATCGCCTTCATCGCCTATGACGACGCCTATCAGCCACCACGCACGCTGGAACAGACCCGCCGCCTGGTGGAACAGGACAAGGTCGCCTTCCTGTTCAACCAGCTGGGCACGCCGACCAACAGCGCCATCCACCGCTATGTGAACCAGCGCAAGGTGCCGCATCTGTTCCTGGCGACCGGGGCCGATAAATGGGCCAATCCGAAGGAGTATCCCTGGACCATCGGCTGGCAGCCCAGCTACCGGACCGAAGCGCAGATCTACGCGAAATACATCCTGGAACAGAAGCCCAACGCGAAGATCGGCCTGCTCTACCAGAACGATGATTTCGGCAAGGACTATCTGCACGGCATGAAGGACGTGCTCGGCGCGCGCTTCGATGCCATGGTGAAGACGGCGACCAATGAGGCGACGGACCCCACCATCGATAGCCAAATCGTCTCCCTCCAGGCCGCGGGCTGCGACACGCTGGTCTGCGGCATCATCCCGCGCTTCGCCGCGCAGGCAATCCGCAAGGTCCATGATCTTGGCTGGAAGCCGATGATGTTCATGACCAATGTCTCGGTCTCCGCCGGCGCGGTGATGCAGCCGGCCGGGCCCGAAAAGGGCGTCGGCCTGATCACCTCGGACTACCGCAAGGACCAATCCGACCCCGCCTGGGCCAATGACCCCGGCATGGCCGAATGGCGCGCCTTCATGGCCAAATACATCGCCGACGGCGATCTCAGCGACAACAACTACACCTATGGCTACGGCGCCGGATCCACGATGATCCAGGTGCTGCGGCAATGCGGCAATGACTTCAGCCGCGAGAACGTGATGAAGCAGGCGACCAATATCGCGCCCATGGATATCGCGACGTTGTTGCCGGGCGTCCAGGTGCAGACCCAGCCCGGCAACTACAACGTCATCCGCCAGATGCAGCTGCAGCGCTGGGACGGCAAGTCCTGGGTGCGCTTCGGCAAGGTCATCGAGGGTGCGAACACCTGATCCCGAACGGAAGGAGTGCTGCCATGACCACGCGTCGTCAGTTACTCGGTACCGGTGCCGCCCTGCTTGCCGCGCCCGGCATCGCCCGCGCCCAGGAAACCCCGGGCGTCACCGCGACCGAAATCCGCATCGGCAACACCATGCCCTATAGCGGGCCGGCCAGCGCTTATGGCTCGATCGGCCGGTCGCACCAGGCCTTCTTCAGGATGATCAACGACCAGGGCGGCATCGCCGGGCGCAAGATCAACTTCATCACCTATGATGACGGCTACAGCCCGCCGAAGACGGTGGAGCAGGTCCGCCGCCTGGTCGAACAGGACAAGGTCGCGCTGCTGTTCAACACCCTGGGCACGCCGACCAACAGCGCGATCGTCCGCTACGTCAATCAGCGGAAGGTGCCGCACCTCTTCGTCTCGACCGGCGCCGACAAATGGGGCAACTACCAGGACACGCCCTGGACCATCGGCTGGCAGCCCAGCTACCGCACGGAAGCGCAAATCTACGCCAAGCACATGCTGGCAACGCGGCCCGATGCGCGGCTTGGCCTGCTCTACCAGAACGACGATTTCGGCAAGGACTATGTCGCCGGCGTGCGCGACGTGCTGGGGCCTCGCTTCGACAGCGTGGTCAAGGCGGTGTCGCATGAGGTCACCGACCCCACCATCGACAGCCAGGTGGTGACGCTGCAGGGCAGCGGCGCCGATGTGCTGCTGACGGCGACCACGCCGAAATTCGCGGCCCAGACCATCCGCAAGGTCTTCGACGTCGGCTGGCGCTCGGCGATCCACTACCTCACCAACGTCTCGATCAGCGTCGGCACGGTGATGGACCCGGCCGGGCCAGAGAAGGGTGTGGGCATCATCACCTCAGCCTATCTGAAGGACCCGACGGATGCCGGCTGGAACGCCGATCCCGGGATGAACGAGTGGCGCGCCTTCATGCAGAAATACATCCCCGACGGGGATATGAAGGATGGCAGCTACCCCTTCGCCTATGGCGTCGCGCAGACCATGCTGCAGGTGCTGAAGCAATGCGACATGGACCTGTCGCGGGAGCGGATGATGAAGGAAGTCGCGAATATCCGAGATTTCGTGCCGGCGACGCTCATCCCTGGGATCAAGGTCGCGACCTCGCCGACCAATTTCCACCCGATCCGGCAGATGCAGCTGCAGAAATGGACTGGCACCACCTGGGAACGCTTCGGCGGCGTGCTGGAAGGCACCAGCATCTGAACGGCTAGAGCAGGCTGCGTTGAGATGGATCACGAAGTGATCCGTCTCAACGTAGATAACCTGCTCTAGATATTATGTTTTCTAGAGCAAGACATCCGTTCAGATGATTCCATCTGAACGGAACTTGCTCTAGCGCCGCGCTTACCGCGCGGCGTAGCCGCCATCCACCTCCCAGCAGGCGCCGGTGACGAAGCCGGCGCGGTCGGAACACATCCAGACTACGGCCTCGGCGATCTCCTCCGGCTCGCCGAAGCGGGCCATCGGCACCCGGGCCACGATCTGTTCCCCGCGCCGGCGCTTGGAATCCTCGGTCATCGGCGTGGTGATGTAGCCGGGGCAGACCGCGTTCACGCGGATATTGTCGGGCGCATGGTCGATCGCGGCCGCCTTGGTCAGCCCGACCACGCCGTGCTTGCTGGCGACATAGGCGGCCGAACCCGGCAGGCCCAGCTTGCCGGCGATGGAGGCGGTGTTGACGATGACGCCGCCGCCCTGCGCGCGCATCTGCCGCACCTCATGCCGCAGGCAGCGCCAGACGCCGTTCAGGTTCACATCGATCAGCCGCAGCCAATTCGCTTCTTCAAGATCCCCCGCCGTGACCGCCGCGCTGTTCACCTGATAGGGCGCGATGCCGGCATTGTTGAAGGCGCAATCCAGCCGGCCGAAGGCGGCGACGGTTGCCGCCACCGCAGCGCCCACCGCGGCATCGTCGGTGACGTCGACCGCCAGGGCGATCGCCCGCCCGCCCTGCGCCGCGATCTCGTCCGCCGCCTGCTGCGCGCGCTCAACCGTCAGATCCGCGACCGCCACCTGCGCGCCTTCCCGCGCGAAGGCCAATGCGGTCGCCCGGCCGATGCCGGAGGCGCCGCCAGTGACCAGCGCCGACTTGCCTGCAAGCAAACGCCCCATCGCCTCAGCCCCCCGCCCAATGATGCGCCAGCGCCAGCCCCGCTTGCCGCAGCGCCAAGGTCGCCGCCGGGATGAACTTGCCCATCCCAAGGAAGGCGTGCAGCTGGTCGGACATGTGGATATGCGCGACGCGCACCCCTTCCTGCTCCAGCCGCACCGCATAGGCGCGGCCCTCATCGACCAGCGGATCATAGGCGGCGGTCATCACATAGGCGGTGGGCGCCCCCTTCAGGCTGGCCGCCCGCGCCGGGGAGGCCTGCCATTCCACGCGCCGCGCCCGGTCGGGGGCGTAGAGGTCGATGAAGTAGCGCATGGTCTTGTCGGTCAGGATCAGCCCATCGGTGAAGCGCTGATAGGCCGGGCTTTCGACAGCGAGATCGGTGGCGGGGTAGAGCAGCAGTTGGAAGCCGACCGGCGGCAGCGCGCCGTCGCGCGCCATCAGCGCGGTCACCGCCGCGAGATTGCCGCCGGCGCTGTCCCCGCCCACCGCGATCCGCCCCGCATCGATGCCCAGGCGCGCCGCATTGGCCGCGATCCAGCCCACCGCCGCGGCGCAATCCTCGACGGCAGCCGGGTACACATGCTCCGGCGCCATCCGGTAATCGACCGAGATCACCGCGCCACCCGAGGAATTGCACAGCACCCGGCAGGGCTGGTCATGGCTGTCGAGATCGCCGATCACCCAGCCGCCGCCATGGAAGTAGACCAGGCAGGGCAGCACCGCGCCGGGCGCGCTGCCGGCCGGCCGATAATGGCGCAGCCGGATCTCACCGTGCGGGCCGGGGCAGGCGAGCTCCTCGCGCACCGCTACCGCCTCGGCCTCGGGCTGCAGCACGGCGCGCGATTTGGCCGAGGCTTCCCGCGCCTCCAGCGGCGTCAGCGTATGCATCGGCGGGCGACCGATCTGCTTGATCAAAGCAAGGACATTCTCGGCACCAGGATCGAGCGGCATCGGTCAAACACTCCATTGCAGGATGGTATCGGCGACCTCCTCGGGCCGATCAAGCTCGGCCAGATGCCCGGCGCCCGGGATCACTTGCGTCTCGTGCGGGCCACCGAGCAGGCCAGCGATGCGCGCGGCATAGCTGCGCGGCATCACCCGGTCTTCGGCACCCCATGCCAGCAGCGTCGGCGCGACGATCAGCGGCAGGCGCTGCTCCAGCCGCGTATTGCCAAGCGGCCAGAACAGCCGCGCCGCGGCCTCGCTCACCCGGGTTTGCTCGATCGGCCACTGGATCGAATTGGTGTCCTCAGGCGGGACTTTCAGCGCCAGCCAATGGGCCGGATCGGCGGTCATCGGCCCTGGCAAGGCGTCGGGCCGCTGCGTCCAGGGGTCAGCCGGCGGATCAGCCGGCAGATCAGCCGCGTCAAACAGGCCGAAGGGGGCGATCAGCGATAGCCGGCGCACGCTGGCGGACCAAAGCGCGGCCATCTCCGCGGCCAGGGAAGCGCCGACCGAACTGCCCGCGAGATCGGCGCCATCGAGCCCGGCCTTCACCAGCAACTGCCGCAGCAACTGCGGCAGCAACTGCGGCACCGCGACCAGCCAACCGAGCGGATTATCGAGCACGCTGTGGCCGCGATCGCCGCCCGGGAAGGGCGCGATCACCTCCCGCGTCGCGGCCAGGTGGTCGAGGCAAGGCACCCAACGCGGCAGCCCGCCGGGGCTCGCCAGAAGGTCGAGCGGCCGTCCCTGGCCCTTGCGCCAGACCCGGATCGCAAAGCCGTTGACGTCAACGGTGGAGACACCCTGTTCGCTCACGCCGCTCTCCGCGATCCCGGCTGCTTTCTTTGGCGGGCGAGGCTACCCCGACGCCGGCCGCGCGCAACCCCCCGCCGCCTTGTCCGCCAGGACGCCGGACGGTAAGCCCGGCAGAGCCGAACCGCGCGAGATCCAGCATGCCGCATTTCCGCCCCGTGATGCTCGTCGTCCTCGATGGCTGGGGCTGGCGGGAGGCGTCCGAGGACAATGCCGTGCGGCTCGCCCGCACGCCGAATTTCGACCGCCTCTGGGCAGCGGGGCCGCGGGCCTTCCTGCACACTTCCGGCCACGATGTCGGCCTGCCCGGCGGGCAGATGGGGAATTCGGAAGTCGGGCACCTCAATCTTGGCGCCGGGCGCGTGGTGATGCAGGACCTGCCGCGCATCGATACGGCTGTCGCCGACGGCTCGCTCGCCAGATTGCCCGCGCTGGTCGGGCTGATCGCGGCGCTGCGGGCTTCGGGCGGCACCTGCCACCTGATGGGGCTGCTCTCGCCAGGCGGTGTGCATAGCCACCAGCGGCACGCGGCGGCCCTGGCGCGCGTGCTCGCGGCCGCCGGCGTGCCGGTCGCCCTGCACCTTTTCACCGATGGCCGCGACACGCCGCCGCGCGCCGCGCCCGAGTATCTCCGCGCCTTCATGGCGGAGATCGCAGGGCTGCCAGGGGTGCGCATCGCCACCCTTACCGGCCGCTACTTCGCGATGGATCGCGACAATCGCTGGGACCGCGTCGCCCAGGCCTATGACGCGTTGGTGGATGGCGCTGGCGCGACGGCGCCGGATGCCCTGGCGGCCATCGCCGCCGCCCATGCGCGCGACGTGACCGATGAGTTCGTGCCCGCCACCGCGCTGGCGGGCTATGCCGGCATGCGCGATGGCGATGGCGTGCTTTGCTTTAACTTCCGCGCCGACCGGGTGCGGGAGATCCTGGGCGCGCTGCTCGACCCCAGCTTCGCCGGCTTCGCGCGCCGCCGCGTGGTCCGCTTCGCCGCCGCCGCGGGTATGACGGAATACAGCACCGCGCTGAACGCCTTCCTGCAGACGCTTTTCGCATCGCAATCCATGGCCGATATCCTGGGCGAGGTGGTCGCCCGCGCCGGCCGCACCCAGCTTCGCATGGCCGAGACCGAGAAATACCCGCACGTCACCTACTTCCTGAACGGCGGCGAGGAGACGCCATACCCCGGCGAGGATCGCATCATGGTGCCCTCGCCGAAGGTCGCGACCTACGACCTGCAGCCCGAGATGAGTGCGCCGGAACTGACCGAGAAAGCCGTCGAGGCGATCAACTCACAAAAATACGAGCTGATCGTGCTGAACTTCGCCAACCCCGACATGGTCGGCCATACCGGCAGCCTGCCGGCGGCGATCAAGGCGGTGGAGACGGTGGATGCCGCGCTCGGGCGCATCGCCGCGGCGGTGGCGGCGCAGGGCGGCGCGTTGCTGGCCACCGCCGATCACGGCAATTGCGAGATGATGAAGGACCCCGCCACAGGCGGGCCGCATACCGCGCATACCACCAATCCGGTACCTGTCCTGCTGCAGGGCGGCCCAGCCGGCGCGACGCTGCGCGATGGCCGGCTGGCCGATGTCGCCCCGACGCTGCTCTCGCTGTTGGGCCTGGCGCAGCCGGCGGCGATGACCGGGCGATCTCTGCTGGGCTGATCGGCGCCGATGCCGCGCCGCGCCGCCCTTCTTGCGCTGTGCCTGCTCCCCGGGCTCGCCTTTGGCCAGGCGGAGGAGGAGCAGCGGCTCGCTGAGGAGCGAGTCGCCCTGGCCCGTCAGGTCCAGGGCGCCGAGGCGCGGCTGGCCGCCGCCGAGGCGCGCGGCCAAGCCGCCAGCGACGCTGCCACCGCCGCCCAGGCGGGCCGAGAGGCGGCGGCGGCGGCCTTTGCCCCGCTGGTGCCAGTCCTGCTGCGCCTCAGCGCCTGGCCGGCGGAGACCATCCTCGCCGCCCCCGGGCCGTCCGAGGAAGCGCTGCAAGGCCTTGGCATCCTCCAGGGCCTGGCCCGGCGCAGCCTTCAGCGGGCGGAAGCGCTGCGGCTGGCCGAGCTTTCAGCCACCGAGGCGGTGGCGCTGGCAGCCCGCGAGGCGGCCGCCCAGCGGCAGGCGGAGGCGGTGCTGCTAGCGGCAATCGCCGCCCTGGAACCCGCCCTGGCCAGCGCCCGGGAACGCCGGGCGCGAATCGCCGGCGGCGCCGCTGAAGCCGCCCAGCGCGCCGCCACCCTGGCCGCCCAGGCGCGCGACCTGCCGGGTGCGCTGG
>CAITYE010000541.1 GCA_903896535.1 uncultured Paracraurococcus sp. | reverse complement strand
CGGCACAGGGCATCACCGGCAGACCGGCCAGCGCGGCAAGCTGGGCGACGCCGGGGGCGGCAACGCGGCGTGGCCCACGCGGGCCGTCCGGCGTGATCACCACGTTGTCGCCGGCCGCCAGCATCCGCAGCAGCACCCGCAACCCGGTGGAGCCGCCCTTCGAGGTGGATGCATGCACCACGTCCAGCCGGAAGCGCTCGATCACCATCCCGATCGCCCTGCCGTCGCGATGACGCGAGACGAGAACATGGGCCCGCTTGCCACCCAAAGCCGGGACACGCGCCACCGCCTCCAGCCAAAGCTTCGGCATCAGCGGCAATCGCTCGTGCCAGAAGGCACAGATCACCGGGCGGGCCGCACCATCGGGACCGGCCAGCGCCGCCCATAGATGCTCCTCCCCAACCAGCCGCCAGCGCGTGGTCGCGTAGCAGGTCGCCAGATAAGCGCCGACCGCCCAGGCGAGGGTCGCCTGCGTGGCGGGATGGCGCGTCACGCGCCGGAACATGGCGGGTCGTTCATTGCGAAGTCCGCCGGTAGCACGCGGGCAGGGGCGCGGGCCAGAGCGAGCCGATGCGAGATCACCATCGCAAAGATGCCGACGCCTGCCTATATTCGCGCACAGCCCGATCAACGGGCCAAGAGGGTCTTCGAGGATGCGCCGCACTGCCCGTTTCCTGACCGCCTTCGCGGTCATTGCCCTGGCCCTGGCGCCAGCGATCGCCATGGCCCGCCCAGGTGGCGGCGGCTCCTTCGGCAGCCGCGGCGGGCGGACCTACAGCCCGCCGCCCGCGACCAGCACGGCCCCCGGCAGTGCCCGGCCGATGCAGCGCAGCGCCGAACCGCAATCCGCCCGCCCTGGCGCCGCCTATGGCACGCCGGCCCAGGTGCGCCCGCCCTTCGGCGCCTCGCCCGCCGCCAGCCGCTTCGGCGGTGGGTTTTTCGCCGGCATGATGGGGGGGCTGATCGGCGCCGGGCTCGGCGGGCTGCTGTTCGGGCACGGCCTGTTCGGTGGCTTCACCGGCTTCGGCAGCCTGCTTGGGCTGATGCTGCAGCTCATGCTGCTCTATTTCGCCGTCCGCTGGATCGTGGGGATGCTCCGCAGACGCATGGGCGGCCCGGCTTATGCCGGCGCCGGCCCGGCGGGCATGGCCCGCAGCATGCCCGGTGCGATGCACCCGCCGCGCCCGGCTTATGGGGGCAGCGCCGTCCCAGCCGCCGTGAGCGAGGTGAATGTGACCCGCGCCGATCTGGAAAGCTTCGAGACCATCCTGCAGCAGGTGAATCACGCCTGGTCCACACAGGATGAGGGCGCGATGCGCGCGGTGGCGACCGCCGAGATGGTGGGGCATTTCGGCGAGGACCTCGCCGACCTCGCACGCCGGGGCCTCCGCAACGAGACCGCCGACCTCAAGCTGGAACAAGGCGACGTCGCTGAGGCCTGGCGCGAAGGGAACCGCGAATATGCGACGGTCGCCATGCGGGTCTCGATGCGCGACGTGACGCGCCGGATCAGCGATGGCGGGGTAGTGGAGGGCGATAGCGACCGCCGCAACGAAGCGACCGAGCTTTGGACCTTCGTCCGCACCGCTGGGGCGCCCTGGCTGCTGTCCGGTATCCAGCAAACCAGCTGATCCTGCGGAGCAATAGCGATCAGGTGGGCTCACCTGATCGCATCCCTTGCTCGAGAAAATGTTGCGTCCCGCGCAGGATCAGGCGTTCAGATGCGGCCATCTGAACGCGCCCTGCACGCATTCCGCTCTAACCGACGCCGGGCAGCCGGCCCTTGGCCGGCGTCATGGTGAATAATGCCGCCCGCAGCCCGGGCGGCAGCGCGCCCACCAGCCGCGCCACGGCATAAAGCGGCCAGGGATACGCAATCCGCGTCCGCCCGGCAGCGATGCTCGCCAGGGTTCGCCGCGCCGCCGTTTCCGGTTCCATCAACAGCGGCATGGGAAAGCTGTTCCGCGCCGTCATCGGGGTGCGGATATAGCCCGGGCAGACCGCGTGGAGCCTGATGCCACGCCGCCGCTCGGTTGCATCCAGCGCCTCGGCCCAGCCCTGCACCGCCGCCTTGCTGGCGCAATAAGCCGGCGACCAGGGCACGGCGACGAAGGCCGCGATGGAGGCGATGACCGCGACCCGGCCGCGCAGCCCATCCGGCCCCGGCTCCTGCGCCGCCATGGCGGCAATCGCCGGCAGAGCGGTGTTCAGCACACCGGTCACATTGGTCTCGAAAATCGCCCGTGCCTGGGCCGGCGGCTCCGTCTCCCCGCCCGTTCCGGCGGAAATCCCGGCATTGGCGATCACCAGATCGAGGCGCCCGCAATTGGCGATCCAGCCGGCCATGGCCGCGGCGTCACGCACATCGGCGGCCTGCGGTCGCACCGTGGCGCCGGCGGCCGCGCAATCGGCCGCGGTGGCCGCAAGCCTGGTCGCGTCGCGCCCGCCGATATGCAGCGTCACCCCCGGCCCGGCCACGGCCAGCGCCAGCGCCCGACCGATGCCGGAAGACGCGCCGGTGATGAGAACATGCGCCCAGTGCGGCGTGCTCGCTTGCATCCGATCCCCTCAGGCGGGACAAGCCCCGCATGGGATCCCTTATGAGCATGACCGGCTTCTCGCGCGAGAGCGGATTGTTGGCCGATGGCACCGCCTTCGTCTGGGAGCTACGCAGCGTGAACGGTCGCGGTCTCGATCTGCGGCTGCGCCTGCCGGGCGGGCTGGAGGCGTTGGAGCCGACGCTGCGCGAGGCGACCGCCGGCCGGCTGAAACGCGGCAATGTCTCAGCTAATCTTGCCCTGCGGCGGGAGGAAAGACCCCGCCTCGCGGTCGATCGGCTGGCCCTCGACCAGGCGATCGCCTTGGCCCAGGAGCTGGCCGGGCGCCTGCCCGGCAGCCCGCCGCCCAGCGTCGCCCAACTGCTCGCCCTGCCCGGCGTGCTTCGCACCGAACAAGCCGAGCCTGATGAGGCCGCCGAGACCGCCAAGCGCGCGGCGCTGATCGAGGCCTATGGCCGGGCGCTGGCAGGCCTTGGCTCCGCCCGCGCCGGGGAAGGCCAGCAGCTCGCCCGTGTGCTCGGCGGGTTGCTGGAGGAGATCGCGGGGCTGCGCGAGGCGGCAGCAGAAGCCGCGGCCGACCAGCCGGAGGCGCAACGCACACGTTTGCTGGAACAGCTCGCCGGGCTGCTGGGCGAGACCGGCCGGGCGCGCATTCCGGAGGAACGGCTGGCGCAGGAAGTGGCGCTGCTGGCGCAAAAATCCGATGTGCGGGAGGAGCTGGACCGGCTGGCGGCGCACATCACCGCCGCCCGCGCGCTGCTCGCCGCCGGCGAGGGGGCGGGGCGCAAGCTCGATTTCCTGGTGCAGGAATTCGTGCGGGAGGCAAATACGCTCTGCTCGAAATCCACCTCGGTCGCGCTGACGCGCATCGGCCTCGACCTCAAGGCGGCGATCGAGCGGCTGCGGGAGCAGGCGGCGAATGTCGAGTGACGTGACCCGGCGCGGAGTCTGCCTCGTGCTCTCCGCCGCCCCCGGCGGCGGCAAGACGTCAGTCTCGCGCGCCTTGCGAGAGAGTGAGCCAGACCTCACCCTCTCGGTCAGCGCCACCACGCGGCTGCCCCGCCCTGGCGAGCAGGAGGGCGTCCATTATTTCTTTCGAACGCCGGAGGCCTTCGCCGCCGAGGTCGCGGCCGGCGACTTCCTGGAGCATGCCAGCTTCCTGGACCGCCGCTACGGGACCCCGCGGGCGCCGGTCGAAGCGGCACTCGCCACCGGGCGGGACGTGCTGTTCGACATCGAATGGCAGGGATACCGGCAGCTGAAGGCGGCACTGCCGGGCGATGTGGTCGGCCTCTTTCTGCTGCCGCCCAGCTTGGCGGAGTTGGAACGCCGGCTGCGCGGGCGCGGCCAGGATGCGGAGGAGGAGATCGGCCGCCGCATGGCCGTCGCCCGCGACGAGATGCGCCATTGGGCCGAGTTCGACCATGTGCTGGTGAACGAGGATTTCACCGCGACGGTGGCGGCGGTGCGCGCGGTGCTGCATGCTGCCCGGAGCGCCCGGCAGCGGCAGCCCTGGTTGGCGGCATTCGTCGCCGATCTGTTGCGCTGAGCTGCCGCGCGAAGGGAGGAGACGCATGCCGTCACGTCGGCAAATCCTCGCCGCGCCCGCCTTGCTCGCCATCCGGCCGGCGGCGGCGCAAAGCGGCTTTCCGCAACGGCCCGTCCGTATCATCGTGCCCTATACTCCGGGCGGCGTATCGGACATCTCCGCGCGGCTGATGGCCGAGCCACTGTCTGCGCGCTGGGGCCAACCGGTACCGGTTGAGAACCGCGCCGGCGCCGACGGCGTGATCGGCACCGAGGCGCTGGCGAGAAGCGCACCGGATGGCCACACGCTGGCGCTGGTCTCGGTGGGGCATCCGGTGAACCCGGCCTTCTATCGCCTGCCCTACGACACCATCGGTGATTTCAGCTTCGTCACGCAGACCACGACGACGCCGCTGGTGCTCTGCACCGCCCGGGATTTCCCGGCCGGCTCGGTCGCCGAGGTGATTTCCCTGGCCAAGGCGCGCGGCGGCCTGACCTTCGCGGGGACCGGCGGGGTGGTGCGGCTCGCGCCGGTCCTTTTCGCCCAGATCACCGGCACGGAGCTGACCTATGTCCCCTATCGCGGCAGCACCCAGGCGCATCCGGACCTGATGGCCGGGCGGGTCGATATCATGTTCGACACCGTCCCCGCCGCGCTGCCACATATCCAGTCCGGTGCGCTGAAGGCGATCGCCACGACTGGCGCGCAGCGATCCCCGCAACTGCCCGATGCGCCGCTGGTCAGCGAGACGCTGCCGGGCTTCGAAGCCGCGACCTGGGGCATGGTGATCGCCCCGGCGGGGCTGCCGGCACCGCTCATCGCCCAGTTGAACGCCGATTGCGTCGCCGCGCTGGCGCGGCCGGAGGTGGTGGAGAAGCACCGCACCCTAGGGGCGGGCATCGTCACCTCCTCGCCCGCCGCGCTGCGCGCCTTCTGCGAGGCGGAGATGCGGAAATGGGGCGAGGCGGCACGGCGCGCCGGGATCATGCCGCAATAGCCAGCGATTGACAGGCGCCGCGGCCCGGCGGGAGGCTGGCCGAAACACCAGGGAGAAACGCCATGCCCCGCACGCCGCGCGCCTTGCTGCTCGTGCTCGGACTGCTCGGCCCCGGGCCGGCGCTGGCGCAAGCGCCCGCCCCGCCAAGCCCCGCGGTCGTCGCGCCGAGCTACCAAGTCGATCCCTTCTGGCCGAAGCCGCTGCCCCATCGCTGGGGCATCGGGCAAGCGGCCGGCGTCGCCGTCGATGGCCGCGATCACATCTGGGTGATCCAACGCCCGCGCACCATGACCAAGGATGAGCTGGGCGCAGCGCAGACGCCGCCCTGGTCGGAATGCTGCATCGCTGCCCCGGCAGTGATCGAATTCGACCCCGACGGCAATGTCGTCCAGGGCTGGGGCGGGCCCGGCCATCACCCGAGCTGGCCGGAGAACGAGCACGGCATTTATGTCGATGCCCGCGACAATGTCTGGATCGGCGGCAATGGCGCCAACGACCACGTCATCCTGAAATTCGCCCGCGACGGCAAGTTCCTGCTGCAGATCGGCATCAAGGGCGAGACGGGCGGCAGCAACGACCCGGCCCGGCTCGGCCGGCCGGCCGATGTCGAGGTGGATGAGGCGGCGCGCGAAATCTACGTTGCCGATGGCTATGGCAACCGCCGCGTCATCGTCTTCGATGCCGATACCGGCGCCTATAAGCGCCATTGGGGCGCCTATGGCGAAAAGCCGCCGGCCGATGATCCGCTGGCGGCCTATCGCCCCGGTGAGGCGACGGCCAACCCGCCGCGCTTCTTCCGCAACCCCGTGCATTGCGTGCGCCTGGCGCGCGATGGGCTGCTTTATGTCTGTGACCGGGGCAATGATCGCATCCAGGTCTTCCAGAAGGATGGCCGCTTCGTGCGCGAGATCGTGGTGGCGCCGGAGACGCTGCAATCGGGCTCGGTCTGGGATATCGATTTCCTGCCCGACCCGCGCCAATCCGTGCTGCTGGCCGCCGACGGCACCAACAACAAGGTCTGGCTGCTGCATCGCTCCGATGGCGGGCTGCTCGGCGCCTTCGGCCGCAGCGGCCGCAATGCTGGCGAGTTCCACTGGGTGCACAACATGGCGGTCGACAGCCGCGGCAACGTCTTTACCACGGAGGTGGACAACGCCAAGCGGGCGCAGCGCTTCCGGCTGATCAGCCAATTGCCGCGGTGACGGAGCGCCGCAGACCAGCGGTCAGATCCTTTGACTGCTGATCTGCGCTTTTGCTCGCCCGCAAGCGCCGGGCGGAAACTTCCGATCTCCTGCGCTCAGCGGCGCTGGACGCGGCGCTCATTTGGGCGATCGGCGCCAGTAGAAGCCTCCCGCCGGTGGTATCAGACCTTCTGCACCTCGCCGCCAGCCTCGACCCAGTCCTTGAAGCCACCGAGGTTGCGGACATCGGCGTAGCCGAGCTCCTGCAGCAGCTTGCCCGCCAGCGCGGCGCGGCCGCCGGAGGCGCAATAGGTGATCACGACCGGCTTCTGGAAAGCCGGGCTGCGGTCGGGGCTTTCGGGATCGGCGCGGAATTCCAACAGGCCGCGCGGGATCGGCAGCGCCCCCGGCACGGTCCCGGACGCCGCAAGCTCCGGGGGCTCGCGCAGATCGATGAACACCGCCTTGCCGGCGGCATGCAGCGCCTTGGCCTCGGCCGCGCTGATCCGCGGTACAGCCGCATTGGCCGCAGCGACCAGTTCCTTCACCGTAACCGGCATCGATCCCTCCTCTGTGTCTCGATCCGCAGCCTATCCCGCCAGCGCAAAGCCTGCCAGCAGCAGCGCGGTGGCGGCCAGCATCGCGAAAGTGAGCACCATGCCGGCGACGCGGAAGCGCAGTTCCTCCGGCTCACGGCTGATACCGAAAGCGTGCAAGGCTCGGCCGAGGACGAGTGCGGCGGCCAGCCCGAACACCAGCGGCACCGGCGCCCGCAGCCCTTCAAGAAGGCCGAGCAGGATCAGCCCTAGGGGCACGTATTCCGCAAAATTCGCCTGCGCCCGATAAGCGCGTTCCAACGCAGGATGCCCGGTGCCGAGCGCGATTCCCCGCGCCCGGCGCTGGCCGATGACACGGATGCAGAGCACGAGGTAAAGCGCTGTGAGAAGGGCGGCGGCCACGGCGGTAACAGGGAGCGGCATCAGCGCCTCCGAGCGGCTATAGGGGCCGGGATGGAACCCCTCGCCCTTTATATCCACTGGCCCTTCTGCCGCGCCAAGTGCCCCTATTGTGACTTCAACAGCCATGTGCGGGAGCGTGTCGATCAGGCGGGCTGGCGGCATGCTCTGCTCACGGAGCTGCGATACGAGGCGGCACGCACCGGGCGGCGGCCGCTTGCCAGCATCTTCTTCGGCGGCGGCACGCCGAGCCTGATGGACCCGGAGACCGCCGGCGCATTGATCGCCGAGGCGCGGGCGCTGTTCGACGCTCCCGCCGATCTGGAAATCACGCTGGAAGCCAATCCCACCAGCGTGGAAGCGGCGAAGCTTGCGGATTTCCACGCCGCCGGGGTGAACCGCCTCTCGCTCGGCATCCAGGCCCTGGACGGGGCGGCGCTGCAGTTCCTTGGCCGTCAGCACGACGCGGCCCAGGCCATCGCGGCGCTGGAGACAGGCCGGGCGATCTTCCCCCGGCTCTCCTTCGACCTGATCTATGCCCGTCCCGGGCAGACCGAAGCGGCTTGGCGGGCGGAGTTGCGCCGCGCCCTCGACATCGCCGCCGACCATCTCTCGCTGTACCAGTTGACGATCGAGCCGGGGACGCGCTTCGCCACGCTGCATGCGCGCGGCGAGATCGCGCTACCCGACGACGACGCCGCGGCGCGGCTCTATGGCGCGACCGCGGAGGAAGCCGCGCGTTTCGGGCTGCTCCCCTACGAAGTCTCGAACTACGCCCGGCCCGGGGCCGAAAGCCGGCATAACCTGGTCTATTGGCGCTATGGCGATTACCTCGGCATCGGTCCCGGCGCGCATCAGCGGCTGCTGGTGGACGGCGCGTTGATCGCCGTGCGGCGGCATCGGGCGCCGGAAGAATGGTTCGCCCGGGTGGCGCGCGATGGCCACGCGATCGTCGAAGAAACCGCGCTCGCGCCGGAGGACCGGGCGCGGGAGGCGCTGCTGATGGGGCTGCGGCTTACAGAGGGGATCGATCCCGCGCGCATCACCGCGCGCAGCGGCCTACCGTTTGCCGCCTGCATCGACCCGACAATGCTCACCGCCTGCCTGGACGAGGACTACCTCGTCTGGCGGGAGGGGCGGCTCTGCGCGACCGAGGAGGGCCGGCTGCGGCTGGACGCGATGCTGCCGGTGCTGTTGCGGTAAAGCCACTGCCCAATCTTATACCAGCGGTCAAAAGATTTGGCCGGTGGTATGAGACCCGCGACACTAGGCGTTGCGGGGTGCCGAGCGCCGGAAGGAGCCGAACAGGCCAATACCCGCGGTCAAAGGCGATGACCGCTGGAATGGGGGCTGGCGGGCCGGACGTGCCGTCCCCATTCTGTTGACGTGTCCTGGCTACCTCTCGCTTTTCGCCTGGCCCGCCGCGATCTGCGTGGCGGCGTGCGGGCGCTGCGCCTGGTCCTCGCGTGCCTGGCGCTGGGCGTTGCCGCCATCGCCGCTGTCGGCACGCTGCGTGCGGGTTTGCGGGCGGGGCTTGCGGCCGATGGTGCGCGGCTGCTGGGCGGCGATCTGGAACTCCGCAGCGGGGGGCAGGCGCCGCTGGGGGACGCCCGGGACTGGCTGGTGCAGCGCGGCGCCCGTGTTTCGGCCATCAGCAGCCTGCGCGCCATGCTGGTGGCGGCCAATGGCGAGCGGCTGCTGGTCGAGGCGAAGGCGATCGACGGCGCCTATCCGCTCTACGGCACGCTGGAACTCGACCCGCCGCTGACCCTGGGGCCGGGGGAAGTGGCGCTGGAGCCGATCCTCGCCGAACGGCTAGGCCTGTCGCGTGGCGATACGGTCCGGCTGGGCGAAGCGCAGCTCCGCTTCGTCGCGCTGATCCGCAGCGAGCCGGACAAGGCCGCCACACCGGCGATTTTCGGGCCGCGCGTGCTGCTGACTGGCTTCACGCTTGGCGAGACGCGCCTGCTCCAGCCCGGCAGCCTGGTGCAGCACGCGCTCCGCGCGCGCCTGCCGGCAGGCGAGGATGCTGCAGCGACCGCAGCCTTGTTGCGTGCCGCCTTTCCCGCCGAAGGCTATCGGGTCCGCAGCGCCGCCGAGGCTGATCCGGGCCTCGCGCGTTTCCTCGATCGCGCCAGCGCCTTCCTCACCCTTGCCGGGCTGACCGCGCTGCTGGTCGGCGGCATTGGCGTCGCCACCGGGGTGCGCGGCTGGCTGGCGGCGCGGGCGCGGTCCATCGCGACGCTGCGCTGCCTGGGTGCGCCGTCCGGACTGATTTTGCGGAGCTACCTGTTGCAGGTGCTGGCGTTGACGAGCCTTGGCATCCTCGCAGGGCTGGTGCTTGGCTACGGGGCGGCCTGGGCGGCGGCGCAGGCGCTGGCCGGCAGCCTGCCGGTGCCGCCCCGTTTCCTCCCCTATCCCGGCCCGCTCGCGCTTGCCGCGCTCTATGGTCTGTTGACGGCGCTGGTCTTCGGTCTTTGGCCACTTGGGCGCGCGGCGCGCATTCCTGGCGCGGCGCTGTTCCGCGACGCGATGCAGCCGGCGGGCGGCTTCCCCGGCTGGGGTATTCTGGCGGCGAATATCGGCCTTGCACTGGCACTGGTGGCGCTGGTGGTCGGCACCGCTGGGGAGCCGCTTTTCGCCTTCTGGTTCTGCCTGGCGGCGGCGGTCGCGCTGGCGGTGTTCCGCGGTGGCGCGGCGGCCTTGCAGTATCTGGCCCGGCGGCTGGGCCATGTGCGGCGGCCGGCGCTGCGCCTCGGGCTGGCCAATCTGCATCGTCCCGGGGCGCCGACGGCGCTGCTCGTCGTCTCGCTCGGCATCGGGCTGACCACGCTTGCCGCCATCGCCCAGATCGAGGGCAATCTGCGGCGAGAGCTCGCGGGCAGCCTGGCGACGCGGGCGCCCAATTTCTTCTTCATCGACATCCAGCCGGATCAGGCGGCGCGGTTCGATACGCTGGCCCGTGGCCTGCCAGGCGTGACCGAGGTGAAGCGGGTACCCAGCCTGCGCGCGCGCATCGTCGCGGTGAACGGCGTCCCCGCGGAGCAGGTGCGGAGCACGCCGGAGACCGCCTGGGCGCTGCGCGGCGATCGTGGCCTGACCTATGCGGCCAGCCCACCAGAGGGCAGCAAGCTGGTCGCCGGCCAGTGGTGGCCGGCCGAATATCGCGGCAAGCCGCTCCTCTCCTTCGATGCGGGCCTGGCCAAGGGTTGGGGCATCGGTCTGGGTGACGTGATCACGGTGAATGTGTTGGGCCGGCCGATCGACTTCACCATCGCCAATTTGCGGGTGATTGATTGGCAGGGGCTCGGGATGAACTTCACGCTCATCGCCTCGCCCGGTCTGCTGGAGGCGGCACCGCATTCCAACATCGCGACCATCCGCGGTGATCCGGCCCAGGATGGCGCGGTGTTGCGGGCGGTGACGGACGCCTTCCCCAATGTCAGCGGCATCCGCGTGCGCGACGCGCTGGAAGCGGTGGCCGCGATCCTCGGACGCCTCGGCGTCGCGCTCTCGGCGGTTGCTGGCGTGACGCTGCTGGCCGGGGCGCTGGTGCTCGCCGGGGCCATCGCCGCCGATCAGCGCCGGCGGGTGCGCGATGCCGTGATCCTGAAGACGGTCGGCGCGACCCGCAAACAGATCGGTGCCGCCTGGCTGGTGGAATACGCGCTGATCGGGGTGCTGACCGGTGGATTGGCCGCGCTGCTTGGAACCGCTGCGGCTTGGGGCGTGGTCACGCGGGTGATGCGCGCCGAATGGGTCTGGCTGCCGGGCACGCTCGCGGCGACCGTATTGGGGTGCACGGTGCTCACCATGGCGTGCGGGCATATCGGCACGGTGCTGGCGTTGCGGGTGCGGCCCGGCCCGCTGCTCCGCAACGAATAGCCGGGTTCGGGGTATCGGGTGTTCTGGCTTCTTGGTAAAGCAAGCCGCGCACAGCGGATGAGGAGCGAGGATGCTGGCTCGGCGAGGAGTTCTGGCGGCCCTGGCGGCCGGTGCGGCAGGCCCAGCCCTAGCGCAGGCTTGGCCGGAGCGCCCGATCCGCTGGATTGTCGGCTATCCGCCCGGCGGGGCCAGCGATGTCTTCGCCCGGGTCATCGGCGGGCATATGGCGACCCGGCTCGGTCAGCCGGTGGTGGTCGAGAACCGGCCCGGTGGTGGCGCCGTGCTGGCCAGCGAGACCGTGGCCCGGGCAGCGGCCGATGGCTATACCTGGCTGCATGTCGATAACGGCATCCTCGTCTACAACCCCGCGCTTTATGCGAAGCTGCCCTACGACCCCGACAAGGATTTCCAGGGCGTGGGCTTTATCGGCCGCTTTCCGCTGTTCCTGGTCGTGCGCCCCGATAACCCGGCGCAGAGCTTCGCCGACCTGCTGCAACGCGCGAAGACCCAGGCACCGAATTATGGCTCACCGGCCGTTGGCTCGCCGCACCACCTTGCGATGGAGATGGTCAAGCGCCGCACCGGCCTCGCGGCCACGCATGTGCCCTATCGCGGCGGTCCGGCGGCGATGCAGGACCTGCTGGCCGGCAATGTGGAACTGGTCGTGATCGACAGCGCCAGCGGGCTGCCTTTCCTGCGCGACGGCCGGGTGCGCGCGCTCTGCGTGCTGTCTGAGGCGCGCAGCGCCCCCGGCAGCCAACGTACCGACCTTGCGCGAACTCGGCTGGCCGGACGCCATTGCCTATGGCTGGCAGGGCATCAGCCTGCCCGGCGGCGCGCCGCCTGCGGTGATCGACCGTGTGCATGACGCGCTGACCGCCGGTGTGGAGGCTGATGACGTGAAGGCGCGCTTTCGCGACCTCGGCATCGAAGGCGCGGCGCTGAGCCCGGCCGGGTTCCAGGCCTTCGT
>CAITYE010000540.1 GCA_903896535.1 uncultured Paracraurococcus sp. | reverse complement strand
GATCCAGGCGGCGTAGAAGCGGTAACCGAGGGTGTAGAGGCAGGCCGCGGCGGCCAGCAGCCAGAGGGTATTGATGGCCTCGCCCCGGTGCAGCGCGATGCCGCCGAGCGCGAAGGCCCCCCCCGCCGCAAGCGCGAGGCCCAGGATCTTGTTCTTCAAGCTCGCCCCCTTCCCGCCATTCGCTGCAAAGCGTAGCCGATCGCGGCGGCCCGTGCCGCTCATTACGTCCCCGCCCCTGGGGCAGCCTGCCGGGTGGGCCGTATTTTCGTCATTTACCTTCGGTAGAGTCCCAGACTCCAACGCTATCCTCGACGTCCTCAACCCTTACCTCTGACCGGACTCCACCGCATGACTCACGCCTCCTGCCTCACTCTGGTGCGCTCTATCCTCTGTGTGGTGGCCGCGCTGTGGCTTCCGATCGTGACCGCGGGCCCCGCCAAGGCGCGCCCGGTCGTGCTGCTGATTTCGGTGGACGGCCTGAAGCCCGAGGCGGTGCTTCAGGCCGAGGCGCATGGGCTTGCGGTGCCGAATCTGCGCGCACTGCTGCGCGATGGCAGTTACGCGACCGCCGTGAAGGGCGTGCTGCCGACGCTGACCTATCCGAGCCACATGGCGCTTTTGACCGGGGCGGCCCCGGCGCGCCACGGCATCCTCGCCAACACGACCTTTGATCCGCTCAACAAAAACGACCGCGGCTGGTACTGGTACGCGGAGGATGGGCGCGCGATGACGCTGTGGGACGCGGTGGCCGCGGCGCATCTGACGTCGGCGAGCGTGTACTGGCCCACGAGCGTGGGCGCGAATATCACCTTCAACCTGCCGCAGATCTGGCGGACCGGCACCGAGGACGACCTGAAGCTGCAGCGTGCGCTTGGCACGCCCGGCCTCGAACAGGAACTCACCGCCGCGCTCGGTCGTTACCCGGGCGGAATGGAGGAGACCGTGGCCGACGATGAGGTCCGCACGCGCTTCGCGATCCGCCTGATCGAGAGCCGCCACCCCGACCTCGCCACCGTCTACCTCACGGGTCTGGACACCGAACAGCACCTGTCGGGTCCCTTCAGTGCGGCGTCGAACGCGACGCTGGAGCGGATCGACGCCCTCGTCGGTCAGCTGCGCCAGGCGGCTGAGCGGGCCGCGCCCGGTCGGGCCACCGTCTGCGTGGTGTCCGACCACGGTTTTGCGGCGATCGAGCACGACGTGAACCTGTATGGCGCGTTCCTCAACGACGGCCTCTTTGCGCTCGACGAGGCGCACAAGATCAAGTCCTGGAAGGCGATGGTGTGGCCCGCGGGTGGCTCGGCCGCCGTGGTGCTCGCCGAGCCTAAGGACGCTGCGGTGCGCGCTCAGGTGACGCGCCTGCTTGCGGGCCTCGCGGCGGATCCGGCCAACGGCATCGCGCGGATCATGGGGCGCGATGAGATCGCGCGCGATGGGGGATTTCCGGACGCGGAGTTCCTGGTCGCCTTTAAGCCGGGCTATGAGATCGGCTTTGAGTTCAGCGGTCCGCTGGTCTCCAAGCCCACCCATCTTGGCATGCACGGGTACCCGCCCGACGAGCCGCAGATGCGCTCATCGTTCTTTATCGTGGGCCCGAAGATCGCGGTGTCAAACCCAATCGGTGAGATCGACATGCGGCGCATTGCGCCGACGCTTGCCCGGATTCTCAATGTGAAACTCAAGGACGCAGAGCTCGAGCCGGTGTCGCTGCTCAAG
>CAITYE010000539.1 GCA_903896535.1 uncultured Paracraurococcus sp. | reverse complement strand
ATGGTGAGGCGCGTGCTGCGAAAGGCGGTGACGTCCCAGCCATAGCTGGCGCCGGGCAGCACGGCGCGATCCATGCCGCCCGCGGCGGCGAGCGCGGCGCAGGCTTCCATCGCATTGGTGGGATCGTCGTCGCCGTGCAGCAGCAGCAGCGGCCCCGCCGCCAGCCGCCGTGCGGCCTCGGCCAATATCGCGTCGCACCCGGGATAAAGCAGCACAGCGCCCCCCTGCGGCATGGCATCGCCTGGTGCCAGCAGGACGGCGCGCGCGCCCTCCCCAAGGCCGATCACGGCGATGCGCGCAGGATCGATCTCCTCCGCCCCGCGCAGCGCCGCGATGGCCAGCCCGAGGCGCTGTCCGACCGCCGGTGTCACCGGCTCCGTGCCACCCCATTCGCCGGTGCGCGTGCTCTCGAAATCCGCGTCCAGCACCGCCAGGCCGAGGGTGAGCAACCGCATCGCATAGAACTCCGAGCGGCGGTCCTTGCCGGGGCCGTCGCTCAGCAGGATCACCGCCGGCAGGCTTGCGCGGGCAGGGGTTGCACGCGGCAGCGACAACAGCGCCGCAAAGTCAGGCCCGAGGGGCACGGAGCGGGTGATGCTGCCGCTCATGTCTTGCTCGCCTCCGGCCTCATCCGACGGCGCGGCGAAGGCCGGCGCCGGCGCGCTGTAGCCGGACAGCAGTAGGCCCAAAGCGACGCCACAGCCGAGTCGCACGAGCCGGCGCCGAGCTGCGGCGTGCGGCGCAAGCCGGCCCGCAGGGCGCTTCGGGGATAGCGGCTCCCCCGCCACGGCGCTCACCGGTCGCCACGCCGCTTGGTCACCGCGAACCCGAGCATCCAGTCGGCCGCGATCTGCGAAGCGGTGGCGTCGGGGACAGCGACGACGCGACGTCCATCGCCGGCCGGATGCCCTTGCAGAATGCGCCCGCCCGGCGGGACCAGGTCGAGGCCATCCCAGCCATAGCCAGAGCCCCGCAACACCCGCTGCCGCACGCTGACGCCTGGGGGGAAGGCCGCCGCCAGCTCGGCGCAGGCCTCGGGCGGGTTCGCGGCGTCCGCGTCGCCATGCATCAGCAGCACATCCGTCAGCGGATCGGCCGGGCTGGCGGTGCGGGCGGTCGCCGCCAGCGTCGCATCGCAACCGGGGTAGAGCAGCACCAGCCGGCTGACCTGCGCCCCCCCTGCCCAGCCTTCCAGGGCCGTCCGCGCGCCGGCACCCACCCCGACCACGAGGATCTGGTCGGTGTCGACCCGCGCATCGCGCCGCACCGCCTCGACCGCCGCCGCCAGCCGCTGCGCCGGCGGGACCCGCCCGGCCTGTTGGCCAGCATAATCGAAGGCGGGCTCGAACAAGGCCCAGCCATTTTCCAGAAGACGCTGGCTGTAGAGGAGCGAACGCCGCCAGGGTCCATCGCGGTCGGCCAGCAGGATTGCCGCCAGGGACAGGCCCGATACGGGATCAGGAAGGGTGAGCAGCCCAAGTTCCACCCCCGAAGCCCCAAGGAGGACGGCCTCGGTTTGCACGGGCGGTGCCGCGGGTGGCTCGCCACGCTCCGCCTTGGCACCGCTTTGCAGGGCCAGAATCGTTGCGAGCAGCAGGAGGCCCCGCAATGGGCGGATCATGCGTTGCAAGGTCGCTCTGTCCTCTCTGTCCCAGGCGGCCGGCCGATCCGGCATCGGTGGCCTGCCTGCGCAGTGGCCGGCTTTTTTCACGCCCCGTGAATCCCCTGCTTGGGGGATCAATGCGCGGGCCCGGAGAGCGGTTTTGCGTCACTTTTCGGACGGTGCGCGGTCGCGTCGGCCTCGCGGAAAGGCCGCGGCCTGACCTGGGCCGGCTTCGCCGATCAGTGTTAAAGTGCGGCGCGACCTCACCTTTGCGGGCCTCGCGGCAGCCATCGGCACAACTGTGGGTTGGGTGGACCCAGCCGATCCTTCTCCGGTGACACCCCCTATTCAGGGGATCAATCGCGGGTTGTTCCTACCCCCCGTATAGGTTAACAAAGCATCGAATATTTTTTCAGTCTGGCGCCCGGAGGCACCGAAATGCGTATGCTGGTCGTGGAGGACGACCCGACCATCCGCATGTTGCTTGTGCGCGTGCTGCGCAGCCTGCCCCACCTTCCCGAAGTCGTGGCCGTGGGGACCCTTGGGGCCGGGTCCGCGGCGTGCGCCCGGCTACGGCCGGATCTCGCCTTCATCGATCTCAACCTGCCCGACGGGTCCGGACTGACCTTGCTCGATGAGATTCAGGCCACCCAGCCGGCGATGCGGCGCCTGGTGCTCTCCGTCATGAGCGATGAGGGCCATGTCCTGGCGGCGATCCGCACCGGCGCCAGCGGCTATGTCCTCAAGGATGACCTGCCGGAGGATCTCGGCCGCTTTATCGACCGGGTGATGGCTGGCGAGGTGTTCCTGTCGCCCGCCATCGCCAGCCACATCATCCGCGACGTGCAGGCCAACCCAAAGGCCAAAGGGATGGTCCTGCCGGGGGCGCTGACCCAACGCGAAGCCCAGGTTTTGATGCTGATCGCCAAGGGCTATAAAAACGGCCAGGTGGCCGAGCATCTTGGCATTTCAACGCATACGGTCGCGAGTTTCGTCAAGACCATCTATAGCAAACTCGAAGTCAAATCGCGCGGTGAGGCGGTCTTCAAAGCAACCAGCGGCCATATGATCGAACGATGAATCTTTGGGCGCTGCGCCATGCGCATTGGGTTCAAGCCAGCGCCTGGCCCTTAGCGCTTTGTGTGCTTTTAGTATTTCTGATGCGGATGTTCTTGCCCAATGGCGGCTTGGCAGTGATGCCGGCCGGTGTCGCGCAACTTCGGCATATCGAGTCCCTTCCCGGCCGCGCGCCCGGCGCCCTCATATTCCGTTACGAATTCAACCCGATGGACGGGCGCGAAGCGGATCTACGCCTGTTCTTCGTCGTCACCACGCCACAGGCCCACCTCAGCCTGGGCCGCGAGGCGCTGTATGAGCGCCGCGTCGCGGACGGGCCTTTTGCCACCATCCCGTTCAGCCCGGAGCTGGTGCGGGTGCCGGCCGCCGCGCTGGCCGAGCGCGTGTTGGTGCTGGAGACGGCTGGCCTGATCTTCCCGGTCAAGGACCCCCCGCCGATCTTTGTCGGGCCGGCGGCCCTGCTGCAGGGCGCCTATCATGGCGCCTGGCTTCGCCTGGTCGGCGTTCCGCTGGTGTTGCTGGGCAGTGCCTTGGCGCTCGGCTGCGTTCTGGCGGCGTCCTGGCTGGGCCGGCGTTCTGATACGGCAGCGCTCCTCGGCGCGCTGCTGATGTTCATCGGCGCGGTCCGGTTGGGCGCCTTCCTGGTGCCGGATCTGGCCTTGCCCAGCACCGCGCTACGCGTGATCAATGCCAGCAATTTTTTACAACTGGCGCTGATGCCCATCTGGGCGGCGCGCTTTCTCGGCCGTCCGCTGCCCCGCTGGTGTTGGGCGTTGCCGCTGCTTGCTGGCGTGGAGATCCTGGGCGTGGTTGTGGCGCCCGCGGTTATGGTGCAGCCCGCGGTGGTAAAACTGGCCTTCGCATTGGCGCCGGCCAGCCTTGCCGCCTGCCTGATGATCGTCGTCCCGGCAGCCTGGCGGGGCGGTTCGGCCGATGCGCGATTGTTGCTTCTCCTGATCTGCACGCCTGGCCTCACCCTGCTTGCCCTGGGCGGCGGCCTTGAAAGCGGGCTACGCGTCGTCATGGGCGGCGGCGCGCCGAACTTCACCTTCGCCATGGTGATGATTTTTGGCTACCTCTACATCTCTCGTCTTTGGCGCGCGGCGCGCGTGCAGGCAGCGGCAAATGAAGGGCTGGAGCAGGAGCTCCGCGTGGCCCAGAGCTCGCTGGCCGCGGCGCTGACCCAGCAGCATGAACAGGCGCAGCGCCTGCTGATCCAGACTGAGCGGGAGCGGCTGATGCGCGACCTGCATGATGGGGTGAGCGGGCGGCTGGCTTCAGCGGTCATGCTCTGTTCGCATCAGGAAACCGAGCTCTCCACGGTCCAGGAAAACCTGCGCGAGGCCCTGGCCGAGCTGCGCCTGGTCATCACCGCCTTCCAGGACTTCCACGGCGATCTGGCACAGGCCATCGCCGGTTTTCTACCGCACTTGGAACGCTTGGTGCGGCCCTTCGGCGTGCGGCTGGAGAGCGACCTGGTGGCGCTTTCGCCCATGCCCGGCCTGACCCCGGCCA
Source organism: uncultured Paracraurococcus sp. (assembly GCA_903896535.1). Taxonomy (GTDB): domain Bacteria; phylum Pseudomonadota; class Alphaproteobacteria; order Acetobacterales; family Acetobacteraceae; genus CAITYE01. Next base: position 10,776 of record CAITYE010000539.1, on the reverse strand, counting down.
CGATCCAGCACGTGCTGCGGATTCTGCAGGAAGCGGTGATGAACGCGGCGCGGCATGCCGGCGCCACCCAGGTACGGATTGCCGCCGATGCCGGGCGGCTGAGCGTGCGGGATAATGGGCGCGGCATCGTCCCCGGGCAGGCCGGCGGCCTTGGGATGCGGACGATGCAGACACGGGCACGAGAGATCGGCGGCGAGGTGCGCGTCACCCCCCATGCCGAAGGCGGGACCGAGGTTATGCTCATCTTGCCCGAGGTCAGCGCCGGTCCGGTCCTGCGCGGCGCCCGCGCGGGGGTGGGGTCGCCGGCTATGGCCGCTTCAGCCTGACCTTCCATCCGGTTGGCGTGGGCCTTAACGATCCCAAGACCCGGCCGCGTTCCATGCACCAAGCCGGCGAGGTCGAACCGCTTAAGGGTAGGCGGCGGCCATTGCTTCCTCAGGGGACAGGCTTGGGTGAGCCGATGTGGGCCAGGGCCGCGGCATCGGCGAGGCGTCGATCCCGCAACTTTCCTCAAATCCCTGAATCATGGCCTCGGCCGCTGCAGCATCGAACCAGCGCTGTGACCGGGTCAGCCACCAATCATTGGACCGGGCATAGAGCCGGACGAGGAAGGCCATCTCCTCTAACGGAAGGGCGCTTTCCACCGTCGACGTACACAAACAACCGCTCGCGGCCTCCTGTCGGCATTCGGCGTTCAGCAAGATGCTCGGATCATATTGCTGGGCGAGGAGCGGCGCAGGCGCCGCAGCGCCCCAGGCTGCCACCGCCGCCAGCGCCCACAGGAGAAACCGCACGACGCTGCGCCGCCGGTCAATGGGCTTGGGAGAGCTTGGGGACGGGTGCCCCAACCAGCCTCTCCGGGCGTGGCACGACCATAAAGTACAGTCCAAGAACGATGACGACCGACGCCATGGCCGTCGCAACGCTGACGCTCTCACCCAGCATGAGAGCGCTCGACCCGAACCCGAAAATCGGGACCAGCAGGGAGAAGGGGGCGACCGCCGCAGGCCCATGGCGGGCGATGAGGCGAGCCCAAAGCCCGAACCCGACCAAGGTCGCCATGACCAGGTAGATCAGGGCCACGGCCTCCGTCATGCCCATGGCGCCCAGCGCCTGGCCGATCCGCTGCTCACCCTCGAACATCCAGGACAGGAGGAAGAGGGGCAGCGGCGGCACCAGGCTCATCCACACGATCAGTTGGAGCTGGCGGCTTGAGCCGGACCTCTTGATGAGAATGTTCCCAGCAGCCCATGCGGCGCCGGCAATCAGCACCAGCACGAAGCCCAGCAGCATGGCATTGTCGGCGGCGTATTGCCGCCCGATGAGGACTAGCCCCGCGAAACACACCACCAGGCCGCCGAGGCGACGGGGCGTCGGGACATCGCGGAAGAAGGCCAGGGCAAAGACCGCTGTGAAGGCCACCTGGGACTGCAGCACGAGCGAGGTCAGCCCCGCGGGCAGGCCCGTATGTATGCCGAGGAACTGGAAGGCGACCATGCAGGCGCCCAGGGTCAGCCCGATCGCGAGAATCCAGCGCCACCCCACATCGGGGCGGCCGACGAGGAAGACGAGTGGCAGCGAGGCCAGGAGGAACCGCAGGCCGGAGAACAATAGCGGCGGCAGCACGTTCAGCCCGACCTTCATGGCGACGAAGGTGAGCCCCCAGATCACGGCGATCAGGACCGCAACGGCGATATCGGCCGGGCGCATGGGCTTATTCATGGCAGGCGTCCTTCCATGTGAGGGCCGGCGATGGGCCAGAGCCAGAACTGCCGACGACGATGCTCTGGCCCGCTGCCAAGCTGCCGGCCCGGGTGGCCAAATGCAGGAAGGAACCGAGGTCCCCACGCCTGCGCGGAGAGGGCACGTCATGCCAACGGCACGAGGCGTTGGCTGGCGCCGAGCGCCCAAACGGGCGCCGCAGCCAATGCCGCGCAGCCCAGGACACCAGAGGCTTCCCTCCGGCGATTGAGGACCAGAAAAACCCGATGCCAGCGGTCAAAGGATTTGACCGCTGGTAGAAGACACCGCCGTCGCCGCGCCCGCAGCACCCGGAGCCCGAGTGCGGCCATGCCCTTCCAAGGAGCCGGCATCTTGCCGGCCCGTAGCGCTCCGGGTCGGTGTCCCACCCCGCTGCCTGCGACCGGCCTCATGAAGATTTTTCATGCAACCATCCCTGCTGCTTGGCTGATGCAGCGTGATGATCAGAGACGCCTTTTTCTGCGGCGGCTGAATCCCCCGTTTGGGGGATCAATGCGCTGACATGATGCCAGGGTTTGCGTCACTTTTCAGACCATAGGCCTTAGGAGCGACCTCTCGGAACGGTCGCTCCCTGGCCCGGTCCGGCCTCGCCAATCAGCGTTAAAGCGCGGCGCAATCTCGCGTTTTGGGGCCTTTGGGTCGCCGAAAACGCAACCCTGGGTTGGTTGGATTCAGGCGGCTCTTGTCAAAAGGCATCCCCTATTCAGGGGATGACTCGAGGGAGGGTCCAACCCCCTATATAAGTGAATAAAAAATTGAGTACTTTTTATGATGCGGCCAGAGGTCGCGAGATGCGCGTGCTGGCTGTGGAAGACGACCCGACCATCCGCATGGTGCGCGTGCCCAGGCTGCGCCGCCTGCCCCGATTCCCCGCCGGGTCGGGGTTGGCGTTGCGCGATGAGATCCAGGCGACACAAGCCGTGAGACCAAGCCCGAGAGACAGAAGCGCAAAAAATTAGGGCAAACGCCCGTCCAACCCCGCCGGCGGCGCCAGCGCTGCCGGATTTGCTTGGCAGAGCGTTCGCCTGGCCGCCGCTTAACCTCCGAAGTGTCGGAGAAATTTGACGTCAATTAAGATTGACATCTCCTGGGTTCTCCTCAGATCATGGCCCAAGCAAAGAGGCAAACGACCATGCGCCGCGACCATCACCCTCAGCAGGGCAACGCCGGGCAAATTCGGCTGCGTCCCCCGGCCGTGTACCGGCGGGCTGTGGGAATTTGCGGCCTCTGCGGTCTGCCAAAGGGGTTTGTTGGAGACAGCCGCCCGTGCATGTAAACCGTCCTGCTGTCAGCTCGAACGCCATGCGGGTCGTGATCCTGACGATGGATAGCCATTTCGGCGCTGCCATCACCACCGCCCGGTCCACGCTGCGCCGTAGCATTCCCAACCTGGACCTCGTGCTGCATGCGGCGGACGAGTTTGCCTCCGACCCCACAGCGCTGGCGCATTGCATCGAGGATATCGGCCACGCCGACCTCGTCATTGCCGGCATGCTGTTCCTTGAGGATCACATCCGCCTGGTCCTACCGGCGCTGACTGCCCGGCGCGACCATTGCGACGCCATGGTCTGCGTTCTCTCAGCGCCGGAGATCATGCGTCTGACGCGGCTGGGTAAGTTCAGCATGGCTGGCGAGGCCAAAGGGATCGCCGGCCTGCTGAAGAAACTGCGCGGCAAGCCGAAGGTTGGCGGCTCGCCGGCCAGTGGCAAGGGCCAGATGAAGATGCTGCGGGAACTCCCGAAGCTCCTGCGCTTCATTCCAGGCACCGCCCAGGACGTCCGCGCCTATTTCCTGACGCTGCAATACTGGCTGGCCGGATCTGCCGACAATCTGGCGAACATGGTCGGCATGTTGGTCAGTGGCTACGCGGCCGGCCCGCGCAAGGCGATAGTCGGCAAGCTGAAGGTGGAGCCGCCGGTTCAATATCCCGATGTCGGGCTCTACCATCCGCGGGCAAAGAACCAGGTCTTGGAAAAGGCCGAGCTGCTGCCGCGGCCCGGCTCCAAGGGCACGGTAGGCCTCGTGCTTCTTCGGTCCTATGTGCTGGCGAACAATGCGCGCCACTACGACGGCATGATCGACGCACTCGAAGCGCAGGGGCTGAACGTGATCCCGGTCTTTGCTTCGGGGCTGGATGCCCGACCGGCGATGGACGCCTTCTTCATGCGCGAGGGCGTGCCGGCAGTGGATGCCGTGGTCTCGCTCACCGGCTTCTCCCTCGTCGGCGGACCCGCCTATAACGATGCGCGCGCGGCCGAGGCGGCCCTGTCGAAGCTCGACGTCCCCTATATCACCGCCCATCCGCTGGAATTCCAAACAACGCGGCAATGGAAATCCGACCCCCGCGGCCTGCTGCCGGTCGAAGCTACGATGATGGTGGCGATCCCCGAACTCGATGGCGGCATATGGCCGATGACCTTCGGCGGGCGCTGCGGCGCCTCTGACATTCCTGCCGAACGCTGCGCCGGCTGCGACGGCGTGGACTGCGCCCGCAACATGGTCCAGAACCCAGAGCGCGCGGCGAAGCTGGCGGCGCGCGTCGCCAAACTGGTGGCACTGCGCCGGTCAGAGCGGGCCGAACGCAAAATCGCAACCGTGCTGTTCAACTTCCCGCCCAATGCCGGAACCACCGGTACGGCGGCCTATCTGGGCGTCTTCGCCTCGCTCCACCACACGCTGACCGCGATGAAGGCCGCCGGCTACACGGTCGAGGTCCCCGAGAACCACGACGTCCTGCGCGAGATGGTCATCAACGGCAACCGCGAGCAGTTCGGCACCACCGGCAATGTGGGCGCGCGGATCGATGTGGACAGCCATGTGCGGCGCACCCCCTGGCTGGAGGAGATCGAGGCCGTCTGGGGGCCGGCGCCAGGCCGGATTCAGACCAATGGGCGCGATCTCTTTGTGCTTGGCGTGCAGCTGGGCAATGTGTTCGTCGGCGTGCAGCCCGGCTTCGGCTATGAGGGCGACCCGATGCGTCTGCTGTTCGAGGGCAGCTTCGCGCCGACCCACGCCTTCACCGCCTTCTACCGCTGGCTGGCCGAGGATTTCGGCGCCCATGCCGTGCTGCATTTCGGCACCCATGGCGCGCTGGAATTCATGCCTGGCAAGCAGGCGGGCATGTCGGCCACCTGCTGGCCGGACCGCTTGATCGGCGATCTGCCGAATTTCTATCTCTATGCCTCGAACAACCCGTCCGAGGGCATGCTGGCCAAGCGCCGCGCGGGCGCGACGCTGGTCAGCTACCTGACGCCCCCCGTCGCCTCGGCCGGTCTCTATCGTGGGCTGCTCGACCTGAAATCCTCGATCGATCGCTGGCGATCCCTGGAACCGGATGCCGATCTCAGCCAGCGCGCCGCCCTGGCCGGGCTGGTCCAGGCGCAGGCGACGGAGGTGAACCTCGCCACGGCGGAACCCGTGTGGGACGATCCGATGACGGCGATCGAGGCGCTCGGTCGCGCGCTGCTGGAGCTGGAATACACGCTGATCCCGCACGGCCTGCATGTGGTGGGCGAGCCGCCCGACGCCGCTCAGCGCGCCGAGATGCTGGATGCCGCCGGCATCACCGACCCAGCCGAGCGCGCCAGGCTCGATGGGCTGCTCGGCACGGATAGCGAGATTCCCGGCATCCTACAGGCGCTGGATGGTCGCTACATCCACCCCGCGCCGGGCGGCGACCTGCTGCGCAGCATGGACGTCCTCCCGACGGGGCGGAACCTGCACGGCTTCGACCCCTTTAAGCTGCCCTCCGCCTTTGCAGTCCAGGACGGCGCCCGCCAGGCACAGCGCCTGCTGGACCGGCATGAGGCCGATGGCCACAGCCCGCCGGAGTCGGTCGCGATGGTGCTCTGGGGCACTGATAATCTGAAGACCGAAGGCGGGCCGATCGCACAGGCGTTGGCGCTGATGGGGGCCGAGCCACGCTTCGATAGCTATGGCCGGCTTGCCGGCGCCGCGCTGACCCCGCTGGCGAAGCTGGGCCGGCCACGGATCGATGTGGTGATCACCCTCTCGGGCATCTTCCGCGACCTGCTGCCGCTGCAGATGAAGCTGCTGGCAGAGGCGGCTCTGCTCGCCGCGCAGGCCGACGAGCCGGTCGAGATGAACTTCGTCCGCAAGCACGTGCTCGACCATATCGCCCAGCACGGCTGCAGCATGGAGGAAGCGGCGCTGCGCGTCTTCGGCAATGCCGACGGGACATACGGCTCGAACGTCAACTCCTTGGTGGCCGAGGGTGCCTGGAACGACGAAGACGAACTGGCCGAGGCTTTCGTGAAGCGCAAGGGCTTCGCCTATGGCCTGGATGGCAAGCCGGCGCGGGCGGACAAGGTGTTGGGCGCCGTGCTGCAGACCGTCGATGTGACCTACCAGAACCTCGACAGCATCGAAGTTGGCGTCACCACCGTGGACCACTACTTCGACACGCTCGGCGGCATCAGCCGCGCCGTCCGGCGGGCCCGCGGCGGCATCGCCTCGGCAGTCTATATCGGCGATCAGACGCGCGGCGACGGCCAGGTGCGCACCATCTCCGAGCAGGTGACCCTCGAAACCCGGACCCGCGCCCTCAATCCTAAATGGTATGAGGGGCTGCTGAAGCATGGCTTCGAGGGCGTGCGCGAAATCGAAGCGCATGTGACCAACACCATGGGCTGGTCGGCCACCACGGGCGATGTCGCACCCTGGGTGTACCAGAAGCTGGCCGAAACCTATGTACTCGACCCCGAGATGCGCGACCGCATGGCCAAGCTGAACCCCACCGCCTCGATCAAGATCGCCAACCGGCTGATCGAAGCGCAGGAGCGGAATTTCTGGACCCCCGACGCTGCGACGCTCGAAAAGCTGCGCGCGGCGAGCGAAGACCTGGAAGACCGGCTCGAGGGGATCAGTGCCTGACGACGAGGGAACTGCGCCCATGCCGACCGCCAGCTACGCCGCACGCCGCGGCCAACTCGAGACTTATTTCGACCGCACCGCGATGGAGGCGTGGAAGCGCCTGACATCCGACGCCCCGGTCAGCGGCATCCGCGCCACTGTACGCGCCGGGCGCGATACGATGCGCGCGACGCTGCTCGACTGGCTGCCCGCCGACCTCGCGGGCCGGCGCATCCTCGATGCCGGCTGCGGTACCGGTGCCCTGGCGGTGGCGGCGGCACAGCGCGGCGCGCATGTCACGGCGATCGATCTTTCGCCGAACCTCGTGGACCTCGCGCGTGAACGCATCGGCGCCGATGTCGGTACCGGGCAGATCGACTTCCGCGTGGGCGACATGTTCGACCCCGCACTCGGCCGGTTCGACCATGTGGTCGGGATGGACAGCCTGATCCATTACAAGGCGGCGGATGTGGTGCGGGTGCTGGCCGGGATCGCGGCGCGCACCGACCGCTCGATGCTGTTCACCTTCGCGCCAAGCTCGGCATTCCTGCAGGCTTTCCTCGCCGTTGGCCGGCTGGTGCCACGCGGCGACCGATCCCCGGCCATCGTGCCGGTTGCGGAGCGGACACTGCGCCGGCTGATCGCCGCCGAACCCGCAATGGCCGGCTGGCGCAGCGCCCGCACCCATCGCGTCGCACGCGGCTTCTACACCTCCCAGGCGCTGGAAGTGCTGCGCGACTGATCAGCGCGCGAGGAAATCCCGCAGCGGCGTAATCGTCTCCCGCGGCGCTTCCTCCTGCGGCACGTGCCCGATGCCCGGCACTACCACGAGCGAAGCATTCGGGAGCGCGGCCAGGTAGTCCTGTGCGTTAGAGACCGGAATCATCCCATCCTTATCGCCCCAGAGCAGCAGCGTGGGCATGGCCAGCCGCCGCAGAAGCGGCACCGGATCGGGCAGCACCAGCTGACGCATGCGCGCGACGATGGCCGAACGGACGCCGGGTGCGACCATCATGTCGTAGGCCCGTTGTACCGTGGCATCGGTCAGCCGCCCCTGATCGGCATAGGCGATCGCGAGGTTCGCTCGTAGCATCGACCGGGGCAGCGTGTAGGGCAGCACCTGCATCAGCGCGGGAACCTCCTGCAGCTTGCCGTATTCGACGCCGGGACCGGCGAAACCATCCGGCGAAACCAGCACCAGCTTTGCCACCCGGTCGGGATGCGCGGCGGCGAAGGCCCAGGCGATGCGCCCCCCCATCGAGTTGCCGATGAACGTCGCGCGCTGCACGCCCAGCCGGTCCAGCAGCGCCAAAAGTACCGCGATGCTGCGCGCATCCGTGTAGTCGCCGGTCGGGTCCGGACCGGTCAGACCGAAGCCTGGCAGGTCGATGCGGATGATGCGGTCGTCGGACTCCAGCAGCGCCGCCCAGTCATCCCAGGTATGCAGGCTGGCACCGAAGCCGTGCAGCATGACGACGGCGGGTGCATCCCGCGGGCCGGTATCGCGCAGATGCAGCCTGACGCCTGCGATGTCGACGAAGGTGGAAGGCGGGGCGGCATAGGTTGCTTCCAGCGCCGCGCGCGGCCGGTCCGGCGTGTAGAGCCAAACCCCCGCACCCAGGAATACGACGCCAAGCAGCAGGGCGATGACGATCATGGTGCGTCTCATTCCAATCCCCGCGTGCCGCCGCGCATCGGTCAGCGCCCGCGCCGGATATGCAGGACGCAATGCCGCGTGTCACCGCACGGATTGCCAGGCGGCGTCAGCCCGGAGAGGACCTATGCATGGCCAGCCACGACCAGCCCACCGCGATCGTAACCGGCGCCTCCTCCGGCGTTGGCCCACATGCGACGCATGCACGCACCCGGCGCGGGTGGCATGTCGTGATGGCGTGCCGCGACCTGGCGAAAGCGCGATCGGCGGCACAGGGCCTGGGCATCGCGGCCGACTCGGTCAGCCTGATGCAGATCGACCTCGGCTCACTTGCCAGCGTTCGGGGTTTCGCCACTGCCTATCAAGCCGGTGGCTGATCGCTGGACGCGCTCGTGGGCAATGCGGCGACCTACCTGCCATAGCTCAAGGAACCGGCGGGCGTAGCGATTGGGGCAGTTGAGCGAGGACCTCGTTGGTCTGCGCCCCGCGTCCTGACGGTCCATAATGCCGGATGTGTTCGCATTGGCGCACGCATCCCACCCTGACGTTCGTTTGGTCGCGGGATTCAGCGCCTTCGGCGATTCCGCCTCAACGCATCCCGCTCTCGGAGAGTGCCGAACGGAGGCCTGCGCCCGGGCTGGGGGAGCGACTGGGGGGGGAGCCGATGAGACCCGGCTCAAACCCACAAAAAACTTGATCTCGCACTGGGAAAGGAGGGGAAGGGATTCGAACCCTCGAAGGGGGTTACCCCCCTTAACGGTTTAGCAAACCGTCGCCTTCAGCCACTCGGCCACCCCTCCTCAAGGCGTGACAACGGCCCACGACGTATGCGCCGTACGTCATAAGGGCGGGCGGGCGTCATAGCAAGCCCGCCCGCCCCGCCGGGTCAGCTCAACGCCACCTCGAAGCCTTTCGCGGTCGCCGGGCGGGCCATCATACGGGCATACCATGCGGCGACGTTCGGCAGGTCATCGAAGGGCACCTGGTGCCGCTCATGCCGCCAGGCCCAGCCGAGGATGGCGAAATCGGCGATGCTGGGCGCGCCGCTGGTCGCCACGAAATCCCGGCCGGCCAGTTGCCGGTCCAGCACGCCGTACAGGCGCTTCGTCTCGGTGTGATAGCGGGTGAAGCCATACTCCTTGGCGGGCCCGTCGGGCTGCATCAGGAAGTGGTGGACCTGCCCGGGCATCGGCCCGAAACCGGCCATCTGCCACATCAGCCATTCATAGACCGGCACCCGCGCCCGCAGATCGGTCGGCATGAACGTGCCGGTCTTCTCCGCCAGGTAGAGCAGGATCGCCCCGCTCTCGAAAACGGTGATCGGCTTCCCACCGGGCCCGTCCGGGTCGATGATCGCGGGGATCCGATTATTCGGGCTGAACGACAGGAAATGCGGGTCGAATTGTTGCCCCTTGCTGATATCCACCGGCTTGACCGCATAGGCCAAGCCCATCTCCTCCAACGCGACGCTGATCTTGCGCCCGTTTGGCGTATTCCAGGTGTAGAGCTCGATCATCGTATCCCTCCTCGGTTGCCACCAAGCGTAGACCACTATCGGGCTTGGCGAAATCGTCCGAACGGACCGGCTGCCTGAAGAAATTGAATATCCAGAGGAGGTTATCGCAGCCCGGGCAGCGCGCCCCGCGATCCGGCAAGGCGCCCCCCTGCACCCGCCGAAGCCCGCCCGCCGTGGCGCAAAGGTACCACCGTGGCAAAGGTGCAACGCCCGCCGCCTTTGGCGAGAATTCGTCTCAGGCCAGCTTCACTTTCTCAGGCCATTCTCGCATTTTGCGCCTGTGATCACGGCGGCAAGACGTTGGCCGTGATAGTCGGGGGACTGGGTTTCATGGACGCCGCGATGGTACTGGGCGGCCGACGCAAGTCGGTTGGCGTCGCTTATTTCTTGCTGGCCGTCTTCGGGCTGTTCGGTGTGCATCGCCTTTATCTGGGCCGTGGATTCTCCGCCGCCGGCATGGCGATCATCACCCTGGTCTCCATTCCGCTGATCTGGTCCGGCCTCGGCCTGCTCGGCTTCGTCACGACCGGTACCTGGGCGCTGGCCGATGCCCTGCTGATCCCCAGCATGGCGCGGGAGACGAACCAGGGTGGCGGGATGCTCGCCACACCCTGAGGCCGCGATTCCCCAGGACAGCAGGGTTTGGTGCATTTTTTTATCCGGATGCCTGCAACTGGGATGGCGCGGGCGAAGGAATAGTCACCCTGCTCGCACTATCCCTGCGCCTCCCGGAACAGCGACAAAGCCACGGGGCAACGGCCCAGGCCGCGCATCCTCAGGTTCAGTCCACGATCTGATAGATCCGGCGACTGATATCAGCGGCAAAGGGTTTGCTGCGTAGCGACAAGCCGCATGGGCGGCGCGGGCAATCCAGCGGTGTTCACCCGGCGATTGAGGGCCGAAAAAAGCCATGACCAGCGGTCGCAGGATTTGACCGCTGCTACGGCCCGCCAGCGCCGGGAAGGCCTGTGTT
>CAITYE010000538.1 GCA_903896535.1 uncultured Paracraurococcus sp. | reverse complement strand
GGCGGCGGCGGGACGGTGAACATCAACCTCTCGATCGGCGGGTCCGGCGGCAACGGGGGTGCGGGTGGCTCCGTCTTTGTCATCAATAGCGGCAAGATCAGCACGGGCCAGACCCTGGTCGCGTCAACGACTGGCCTTGGCTATCCTGTGACGACGGGCGGGGATGCGGTCGGTATCCTTGCGCAGAGCATCGGTGGTGGTGGCGGCGTCGGCGGCTCCTCCGATCCCGCGGGCGGGGTGACCACAGCAGCGATGCTGGAAAACCTGCTGGCTGGCTCGACTCCCTTGGCCTATGCGGCGAACGTCAATCTCGGCGGGTCGGGCGGCAGTGGCGGTTCGGGCGGTCAAGTCTCCGTCACCAATAGCGGCACGATCCAGACTCTGGGCCTCCGCGCGCATGGCATCCTGGCGCAAAGCATCGGTGGCGGTGGTGGCTCCGGCGGCAGCGTGGTGACGCAGCCCGGTACCCTCGTGAACAGCTTCGACAGCGCGGTCAGCCAATGGGTCGCGCCAACGATCAGCGCGAATATCGGCCTCGGCGGGCGCGGCGGCACCGGCGGTTCCGGCGGGTCGGTCAGCTTTGCCAATAGCGGCACGATCGTCACCGCCGGCTATGGGGCGATTGGCGTCCTCGCGCAGAGCATCGGCGGCGGCGGCGGCATCGGCGCCGATGGCAGCACGGGCATGGGCATCTCCATCCAGCTCGGTGGCAATGGCGGCTCGGGCAATAATGGTGGCGCAGTGTCCCTGGGCAGCCCCAGCGCGCCGCTGACGGGGACCATCGCCTCCATCGGCGACGACGCCCATGCGGTCATCGCGCAAAGCATCGGCGGCGGCGGTGGCCTGGCCAGCGGCACCTGCACGAACAGCGCCGCCGCCGGCTATAGCGGGCTCTCCGCCACGCGCTGCATCGGCAATACCAGCGTCTCCGCCAGCGTCGTCCCCTGGGCGGCGGCCGGGGCGCTATCGCTGAACATGCCCGGCTCCACCGGCAGCCCCGGCGATGGCGGCGCGGTAAATGTCTCCGCCAATGGGGCGATCGTCACCGCGGGTGCCCGCGCCATAGGCATCGTCGTGCAGAGCATCGGCGGCGGCGGCGGCTTCGTCACCGCCGCCGCGGCGAATATCGCCAATGTGACCATGCTCTCCAACCCCGGCCAGAACTACGCGAGCGGGGGTCCGGTGACGGTCTCCCTGGGCAGCAGCGGCAGCATCACCACGCGGGGCGCCGGGGCCTGGGGCATCCTGGCGCAGAGCATCGGCGGTAGCGGCGGTTTCATGGGCGACCCCTCACTGCCGCTGGCAATACCGGCGTCGCAGACGCTGGCCTTCATCAGCAGTAGTTCCGACCGCTACGCCAATGGCGGGACTGTCACGATCAACCTCGCCGGTAACATCACCACGACCGGGCCGAATGCGCATGGCGTGGTCGCACAGAGCATCGGGGCCGGCGGCGGCATCGCTGCCGGATGGCAATACCAGAGCTCTGCGCAGGTGATGATGGGCAATGCCGCCCAGTTCAACTCTTATACCGGATCTCCCTCATATTCCGGCACCGGTGGGACGATCACCGTCAATCAGACCGGTGGGACGATCAGCACCTCCGGCGCCGGCTCGATCGGCATCCTGGTGCAGTCCTCCGGCAACAACGCCGCCCAGCATGCGGCTTTCGTCAACGTCGGCGGCACGGTGATCGGCGGCACCGGGCCTGGCTCGGCCGGCATCCTGCTCTCGGGTGGCGCGGGCCCGATCCTGAACACGACCACCAACACCATCCCCAACGTGATCACCATCAATTCCGGCGGCTCCGTCTCGACCGTGGACGGCGTCAACGGCAACGCGATCATGGCGAATTCCGGCCTGACCAACGTGGTCATCAATGCGGGCGGCACCGTCACAGGCAACGTCAACCTGGGCTCGACCCCCGGCGACATGCTCACCAATGCGGGGGGCACCTTCAATGCCGGCCCCACGGTCGTGGTGGCGCAGAGCACCTTCACCAATGCCGGCAACCTCTTTATCGCCGGCCAGGGGCCGATCGGCAGTACGACCATCAACGGCGGCTTCAAGCAGACTGCGACCGGCATCCTCGGCATCGACGTGAACTCGCTCGCGGCACAGCGCAGCGATACGCTGACCGTTCTCGGTCGGGCGCAGATAGGCGGCACCATCGTGCCGACGGCGACCACGCTGCTGCCCGGCAGCCTTCCGATCCTGAGCGCGACGAGCCTGACCGCAACCGCCACCGTGCAGCAGGGCATTGTCATGGGCTGGAATGCCACGGTCGCGGGCAACACCCTCTCAGTGGCGCCGAGCGCCAATTTCCGGCCGGCGGGTCTCTCGCTTGGCCGCAGCCAGGGCAGCGCCGCGGATTATCTGACGCGCAGCTGGAACAACGCCGATCAGCGCTTCGCCAACACCTTTGCCTATCTCTCGCAGATGCAGACCGGCGCACAGTACACCAATGCTCTCGCCGTCATAACGGGGCAGGCGCATACCGCGCAGCCACAAGCCATGCTGAACAACGCTCCACTCCTCCTCGGGGCGGCCATGGGCTGCCCGGTCTATGCCTCCGCCGGGACGGTGCTGACCGAGACGGGCTGCGTCTGGGCCCGGCTCAGCGGCGGCTGGGGCCGGCAATCGGCCGAAGGCGGCGACGGAGGCTACGGCCTGTCCAGCGTGACCTACCGCCTGGGCGGGCAGTACCAGGTGGCGCTGGGCTGGTTCCTGGGCGCCAGCTTCGGTTTTGGCCAGAACTGGACGCAGTCCACGGGCTTTTCCAGCACCGGCCAGCTTTATGACGGCAGCATCACCCTGCGGCGGGAGATTGGTCGCTTCGGCTTCTCCGCCGCCTTCGGGGTGGGCAGCGGGGAGTTCCGCAACAACCGCAGCTTCGTTTTACCAGCCACGGGCACCCTGCCCGGGGTCGGCGCAGCTTTGCAGAGTACGTCGAACATGGTGCTACTGGGCGGGCGCCTGCGGGCGGATTACGAGATCGCCTTCACCGACACCTATTTGCGGCCCTATGTCGATCTCGACCTGATCCATTCGCAGGTGCCTGGCTTCCAGGAAACCGGCGGCAGCGGTCTGCCGCTGAGCTTTAGCGGGAGCAATAAGACTAATTTCGTGCTCTCGCCGATGCTGGAACTCGGCGCGCGGCGGGACCTGAACGATCAGACGATGCTGCGCCCCTTCATCGATCTGGGGATAAGCATCCGCCCGGACATCAATCGCACGATGACGGCGCAGGTGATCGGTGGCGCGCCGGCGGATGGCGGCTTCAATGTCTACGGCCATGCACCGACGGTAATCGGGCGCATGAACCTCGGCCTCCAGGTCTTCCATACCCGCGGCATCGACCTGCGCCTCGAATACGGGCTGATGGCCGGTGGCAGCTATACCGGGCAGACCGCCACGGCTCGGCTGGCCTATCATTTTTGACGGCGGCGGCCCGCGCCCTAGAGTGGGATGCGTCGAGGCGCAGTCGCCGAAAACGCTGAATCCCACAACCGGGCATACGTTTCGGCAGGATACGAGAGCGAATGCGAATTGATGAGGCGGCGGCGCCGGGGCGCGTCCGCCTGTGGCTGGGCGTTCTGGTGGGCGCGGCGATGTGGGTTCCGTCCGTCCTGTCGGCTCAGGGGCTAAGCCAGCCTTCCATCCCCTTCAGTACCCAGGGCTATGGCCAGGCGATCGGCGAGGTCGCGGACACAATGGTGGGCAGCGCCTATGGCCAGACGGTTTATGTCGGGGCGGGCACCGGCGCCACGTATGACATCTCCCTGGCCAGTGGTTGGACCCTGCCTGCTGGCCTGCAACTGGCGTATCCCAACGGCACACCGGCAGCGGGCGGAACGCTGCAGAGTGCCGCCGGCTTCCTGATTACCGGCAGCGCCAGCGCTGCAGGCCAATACAATGTCGCGTTCCAGGCCATCAGCACCAGCCAGCCGAGCCTGATTGATTCCGCCGTCTATCACATCATGGTCGCACCCGCGCCCGGCAGCTTCCAGGGCAGCGTCAGCACGCCGATGGCGCCGCCCCCCAGCAATACCGCGGTGCTTGGCTACAACCCGCTGGTGCTCCCGCCCGGAACCTTGAATCAGCCCTACAGCGCCAGCATCGGGTTCAGCAACGGAGGGGTCCAGTCAGTCGCCCTGCTGACTCAGGTGCAAGGAGGCGCGCTGGTTTCGGCGGTGAATCCGACCGCGCCGATCCCGGGGCTGGTCACCGGCAGTGGTGGCAATGTCAGCGGGGTCGATCCGGGCAGCGGCGTAGTGGCGGCCAATACGGTGGCCAGCCTGGCTGGGCTTTCGGTGACCTGGTCGGCCACGAGCAATGCGGTGCAGCTTGGCGGGACGCCGGGCATAGCGTTCGGCGGGCTGAACAACCCTCTGGTCTTGCAGGTGACCGGCACCAACAATCAGGTGCTGAACTATAACCTGGCGGTCACCAGTTCCCCCGCGCAGATCGCCAAGGCCTATGGCTTCGACAATATCCGCTTGGGCGGCGGCATCCTCGGCACCGGTGCCGGCCAGACGGTGGTGATCTACGGCATCGGCGATGTGGCGGGTTTTGTCAGCAGCACCAACCCGAACTTCGCCAATAGCGATTTCAATCAATTCAACCTGGCACATGGCTTGGCCAACTTCAACACGGAGGGCGGCCCGGTCTTCCTGAAGGTCGACCAGTTTGGCGGGACGAACTTCCCGATCGGCGCCCCCACCGACCCGACCGAGGTGCCGCAGGATATCCAATGGGTCCATGCCTTGGCGCCGATGGCCAATATCGTGGTCGTGGAACTGCCCAACGCAACGGTGCCCACCCCGAATATCGTGCAGACTTGGCCGTTTGCCGGGCTGCCCGCGCCTTCGGTCGTCACCAGCAGCTTTGGCGGCAGCACCCTGAACGGCCCGCCTTCCTCCTATGTCCCGAATGTCAGCTACCTGGCGTCGAGCGGCGATTTCGGGTCGAGCGGCTACGCCAATCCGAACGTGGTGGCGGTCGGCTACACCCAGTTGCAGACCAACGCCAATGGCCGCTTCCTGGGGGAGGCGTCGGTCAATGGCGGCACCATGCAGACCACCGCCAAGACCTTCCAATCGGGTGGCGGCATCGGCACAGGCGTGCCGCAGCCGGCTTTCCAAAGCCGTGTGCCGTGCGGTAGCGCTGCGCCGAACCCGGTGGATACAACCTACCGGACCCTGCCCGACGTCGCCTTCAATGGCGCGGAGCCCTCGGGCGTCGCGGTCTATGATTCCTACATCAATGGCACCGCGCTGAACTTCAAATCGGGCGGGGCCAATCCCTTGCTCGGCGGTGGGCCCTGGGGCGATGCCTGGGGGACCAGCATTGCCACCCCGTCCTGGGCAGCGTTGCTGGCGATCGTCAATCAGGGCCGGGCGCAGCTGGGCTTGCCGGGCCTTGATGGCGCCAGCCAACTCTTGCCCGCGCTTTACTGTCTCGCCGGGTCAGCTGCCTTTAACCAGGTCGGCACCTCGATCGACCAGACCACCCAGCTGGTCTCCCCGCTAACGCCGGGCGCCGGCACGGCCGCGTACAACACCCTGGCGGGGCTCGGCAGTCCGGTCGCAAATATCCTGGTGCCTTTGCTGGTCGCCACGGATGTGCCGGAGCCCGCGAGCGTAGCGCTGCTCCTGGTCGGTTTGGCGGGGATGGCCCTGCGGGGGCGTCGCCGGGATTGACGTTCCAGATCGAATAATTGTAGTATTATGTGCAATTCTTCACTTGAGGAGCAGACCGCCCCATGGCCGCCGCCCGTCACCGGAAGCGGTTCTGTCAGTTTTCGCGCCAAGCGACCCGTTTGGCCGACCGGGGTAGGACGGTTAGGCTTCGAGACCATGGGGCAGGACACTCGGGCATGCACTGTGTGGCCTGTGGCGTGGTCGCCGTGGCGGAGTGGCCGGAGCGCAGCGCGGCCATGCGCACTGCCCCCGGCGCCATGTCCAACTCCTCGGTGACCAGGCCGAGGGCGGGGATGAAGTTCCGGGCGCGGGCGCCGGTGGACCAGACCACCTCGACGCTGCGGGCGGTGCGATCGACCGTGACGGGCGCCGCCAGGGCGCGGGCGGCGACGATCGATGGCTCTGGAACGGGCGCTGGATCGGGCGG